>NZ_JBYSWK010000068.1:0-19420 GCF_058781025.1 Heyndrickxia sp. FW510-T9
TGTCAAATTACTAACTATCTTTAGTTGTATAATTATGAAGTTAAACCAAGCATCATTTGTATCATATGCAATGAGTTATTAAAATTATATAGTGGTAACAAAACAGTAAATAAATTACTTTCTAAGATTGCTTTCCATAATTTCGATCCGTTACGAAAACTATTAATGAACAAAAATATTGATATAGTAACCGCAGAAAATAACAGCCATAATGAAGTTTTTTGTCTTTTTACTTCATATTTAATTTCATCAACCTGCCAAGTGTCATCACCAGAAAAGGTTTGAGTTATTACATTTTTTTCAATCCCTAACAAATTGAATGATTTTAGCGATACAGTATCTTTTTTCATAGTTTCGATATCATATCCATTTGGTAAATATGAAACCTTGTATACAATAATATATGAAACACAGGTAAGGATACTTGCAATTAATAAAAAGACTAAAAATTCTTTAACCTTTGTCATAAAATTGCTATTCATTTATTTACTCATTCCCCCATTAATATCTAAATGTTTCCATAAAAACCTAACAATTTTGTTGAACTAATCTGCTCTTTAGCACAATAAGAAAAAGCTGGTTCTCTTGTTGATCAGCTCTAGTCCCCTATAGTGAAAGAACCTTTTCTTTCTACTCTTCTTTATTCGTATCTTTTTCATCTTTCTCTTTTAAATAGCTTTCATATGCTTCTTTCACCCTATCAACGCCTACGACTGGTACAGTTTGTTTATGAATCTCATTTAATAAAACAAATGACCTAAAAATTACGCCAGCAATAATTACACAAAAAATATATATACCAATAGGTCCAAGGAAAACTAAAATACCTAAAATCCCAGCTAATAAAATTGACAATAATAACTTCATAAAAATCACCATCCCACTTCATTTTATAAAATATCGTTAATTCCTTTTTACCGTAGATTCATAACCAAACCAATAAATATTTTACGAATAGAATGTACAATAGTTTCAGAATGTTTTTTATTAAACAAAATTAACACGTTAGCTAAATAAGAGTTTTTTGTATGAATGAAGCCTATTTTATTAACAAATCCTTTTCCCCTTCAATTATAGACTTTGCAATAGCTTCACATTTTTTTATAGCCCAAATATAATGATTGGAAGTGTTTGCTGCAAAATAGCTGTATAAATTACTTGGTTTTGTCCACTTATAGTATTTTTTTGTCATGATTTCTTCATTGGTATGTGAATTAATTAGGTCCATTACTCTTTCATGGCTTAGCTTTAATTTTTTTATAGCCTGATTCAGTGTTACATCTTGATAGTTTTCCCAAATTTGCATATTAAGTAGCTTGATAGTACTCCATTTATAACCAGGTGCTGGCATAAAAGGAATATCTCCATCCATCCCTTCTCTGTACCATCTCTCAAGCATTGTATGCCATTCATAAAGATGCATTAATACATCCCGAAAATTCTTATCTCTTTCTCTAGTTTCAATAGAAATACCCCTTTTTCTGCTAGGTACAGATTCAATTATTTCAAGCAATGATTTAAAATTTTTATCATTATTCAGTAATAGAAGTTCTTTTTCACTTTTCGCTATCATAGTGATTACTCCTTTTTATAAAAGAATGTATGTCAAAAATTAGTGGGGATTGGCATTTTTTGATTAACACTCCTGTTGCTTAATGAAGAGTCAACTTTATGAAAGAAAAAAAGCAATGACCCCTCCGATACCAACAAGCGTCATCATTATACCTCCAAAACGGGTTGACCAAATGTATAAATCTGAAGGTTCCGTGCCGGCAGTTGATTTCCAACTCTCTGTTATTAACCAGAAAAGAGAAGGATTAATTATCATAATAACGCCAATAATTATTAAAATAATTCCAAGAATTATCATCTATGATTTACCACCTTTTAAATTTTCTGCTTTTAAAATAGTACGTTTTATTTATATTAAAGTTTCAATCTTCCTGAATTGCTCTGAACTATTAATTTAGCTTACAACTACTTGTCAAAGGATCTGGAATGATTAGAAAATAAAAACGAGCATCCTATTAAGGATACTCGTTATTAATAAAACGATTTTTACTCAACTTGATCTAATTCAAATCCAAACAAATGGAAGAAGTCTTCGCGGAAGCCGCGTAAATCAGTAAGCTCATAGATGTTATCTGAGTTAACATTCTCCCAAATCTCTGCTACTTTTTCTTGAACATCGTCTCGCATCTCCCAATCATCAATGCGAATACGACCTTTTTCATCTGTTTGAAGGGTTCCTTCGTTGTAGAGGAAATCACGATAAAGACGATTCATTTGTTCAATGCAGCCTTCGTGAATACCTTTTTCCTTCATTACTTTATAAAGTGCGGAAATATAAAGCGGAACGACTGGAATTGCAGTACTAGACTGAGTTACCAACCCTTTGCAGACAGTCACAATCGCTTGTCCATTGATCGATTCTAGATCTTTGGTTAGCTCGTGAGCAGTCGCTTCTAAATGATCTTTGGCTTGTCCTATCGTACCATTTCGATAAATTGGAAAAGTCATCTCTGGACCAATGTAAGAGAAAGCAATAGTTTTAGCACCTTCGCTCAGTACATCAGCTTCTTGCAATGCATGAATCCACTCTTTCCAGTCTTCGCCACCCATTACCTTTACTGTGTCGGCGATTTCCTCCTCTGTTGCAGGATGTAGCTCGGCTTGGGTTACCTCACCGGTATGAAAATCAACCGTTTTGTTTGAATAGTCAGCACCGATAGGTTTCAGCACCGAGTAGTGGGAAGTACCAGTATTAGGATCGACTCTCTTCCCAGCAGCTAAACTATATACAACCAAATCCACTTTTCCTAAATCTTGACGGATGAGATCGATTGTCTCTTGTTTGATTTCATGAGAAAAAGCGTCACCGTTTACATTTTTCGCATAGATTCCTTCAGCGTTTGCCAACTCTTCCAGAGCAGTCGTATTATACCATCCTGGGGAAGCGGTACGACGTTCAGTTCCTGGCTTTCCGGAGAAAATTCCTATCGTGTTCGCTCCCACTCCAAATGCAGAAACGATTCGGGCAGCAAGACCAAATCCTTTTGAGGCACCGATGACTAAGACGTTTTTGGGACCCGTTAGTTTTGGTTGTTCTTTTATGTATTCGACTTGTTTTTTCACTTGTTCACGACATCCATCTGGATGGGAGTTAGTGCAGATAAAACCGCGAAATCTAGGTTTGATATCCATGTAATACATCCTTTCTATATATAAATATTCCGAGTTATTATATCATTTTTTCGGTAGGAACGTTGTGGATTTATGTAAAATTAAACGTTCCATCTGGAAAAGGGAACCAGGCTACACGTTGCTTCCTACTAATCCTGAAAAAAGAGCTGGCTCTATATAATAGAAGCAACTCTTTTTGAATTCGCTATACATTATTTTATATAGGAAGTGATTCCATCCAATTATGATAAAAATCACTAATTGTTTTAAAACGATTGGAAGGTTTACTTTCCAATGCTTTCATACATATAGTATATAGATTTTTTGATGCTTCCCACTTCTCATAGCTTTTATCACTTCTACCGCCAATAAAAGCAAACGCTAATCCCGCTAAAGTATAGACATTCGTAGCACTAGTAATTTCAGCATTTAATTGATATTCTTCAGGTGCTTTAAAACGACTCGTTCCCCAAAAACCCTCACCAATATCATTAAAAACAGGTGCCTTTTTAAAAAAGTCTATATCACAAATATATAACTCATTATTTTTAAAATTATACAAGATACTGCCATCATAAAAATCAACCATAACGTATCCTTTAGCTTCTACAAAGGTTGCAAACTCATATATTTGTGTCAATATAGAAAGTCGTTGCTGCAAAGCTAAATTTCTAAGTTTAACAAAAGGGGAACTAGGTGAATGATACTTTTCATAGGGGGTAAAATCCCAATGATTGTGCATACATTCTCCATCTACCCACTTAAATTTTAACCCGAAACCGTGCTCAGTCTGAAATGACTCTAAATACTGAATTAATATTGGATGATGTATTTCTTGATATACTTTTTTAGCATCTTTTAAGCGCTGAATCGCTTCTTGTAAATCTCCCTTATATTCCAAATTCCTTGCACCTGCATATTTAATAAAATAGCGTTCGTCATTTTCTATTATTCCAAAACTAATATTTCCTGAATCTTGTTCGTTAAAAATCGTAAATACCTCAGCTCCATTTAGCCAATCGAAAGGATGGTATTCTTTAAGCGTTAATGGTGTTTTATTCTTACCAACGAATACTTCTATCAACTTTTACTCCTTTTATGAGTGTCCGTAGTTTATAGAGGGATGATACGTCACTCAAAAGTAATTTACCTCTACGGAGTGTTTAGAATTTTTCATATGACATCACACCTTTCATAGTGTAAATAAAATCCACTTTTCACAATCTGAGTTTTACTGAGATAAGGAAAGTGAATATTTTTTAATTAGGTTTTTTATTAAAGGATTAAGACTTTCTGGTAATTCATTTGCCTTGAAAAACTTTGCTTCCGTAGTTTCTATACCGTCTGCTTTAAGAACTCCGCCTTTAATTTCTTTTGAAACATATGCGATTGTAACAGGATAGAACTCATCGCCATTTGGCAATTTAACATAGTGCTGTTTTCCTGAAAAAACCCCAACCAAATCAAGTTTACCTATTTCAATGCCAGTTTCTTCTAAAACTTCTCTTCTCCCTGCTTCTTCTGTAGATTCACCTAATTCAATAAATCCACCAGGAACTCCCCAAACCCCATCATTTCTTTTTTGTAATAAAATCTCTCCTGTTTCGTTAATTACTGCTACTGCAACTCCAACTAATATAAGAGGTTGATGCCCAACAACTTTGCGAAGTTCTTCAATATACCCCATAATACCCTCCGGAAAAATTTCAAATATTTTCTATTTAACATATTTCGACAACTATATATATTTTTCCTTTTTTCCACTAAACTGATTTTCACCTAAAGAAGTCGCTTGAGGTATACATAATTGGGTGTCACATATATATTTTTCTGCCCTTATAGTTCAATAAATAGAAAACGGTTAAACATGATTTTAGATCAATTTATATTTTTGATTGTTTATTATTTCATTGATTACATCATTAGGTGTATTTTTACTTGTATCCAAAATATGCTTCTCATCTAATCCTGATTCCATAAACTCATTAGCTAAAATTAAGCATCGTTCCCCCATTCTATGCTCTGGTTTTCTCAAATTATCTCTCATAATTAATGTCTCAGTATCTGTCCACAGAACCACATAAATAACCTCTATATTTAAGTCTTTTAAATTGTCACTAAGCCATTTTGCTTCTTTCGGGAATGTTACATAATCCACAACTACATTATTGCCATACCTATGAAAATTTTTAGTAAGACATAAAATGTTGTCCCAAATCAAAGATATTTCTTCATCACTTTCCCATGGTTTTTTTCTCCCATTCACATGCATATGACTAATGTAGTCACCAGATATATAGGCACTGGATGTTAACTTTTTTGCCAGTTCTTTTGAAGTAGTGGATTTTCCTATTCCTGCTGGTCCTGATAATATATAAACCTTATTTTCCATTAAGAAGTCCTCCTAATAACAATCTCCAGTTTGTAATTCTATCTTACGGTTGAAATCCCTTTTTCAGCTAAACATCCATTACTGAAATTAGAAAAAGCATCCCTAATTAATGGAATGCATCCTTTAGCTTGTAGTTCTATTTCATCTCTCAGCTTGAAACACGTCGGAATAATTAGAAGTTCTTTCTTAAGCTATCCAGCCACGATAGTTGCAAATAAATACGCTCCAACATTGTCGGAAGAATTTTTAGCTTTTTAACTTGTTAGAGTATTACTCGTCGCCATCATTTTGATATTTCAACCATTTATCTATCTCTGATTTTAAAAATCTTTCTTGATTATCAATTTTCACGTATGGAATAAATCGATAAATATCATATTCGCTAAATTTTGCCTTCTCGAAGTCATCCTTCATAATAATGTTTTCTACTGATTCCTCGCTTATTTGAAGATATTCGGCAAGTTGTTTTTTAGTCATCAAATCAGGATTGGTATACATTGTTATTTGAGAATGATTAACCCCATTCACTGAATTCGAAAAGGTACTTCTAAAAATAATAGCAGATGTTACTAATGATATCCCCAATATAAATGCACAAGCCAAAAAAGTTAATTGTTTCAAGTTTTAACCTCCATACATCAAAATACAAATTTTTAAAATTACAACTATACTAATCTCTAAATTATTTACGGTTGAATAACCAAAATTGTTTCATAACAATTTTGGTTATTGCAATTTAATAAATTTACGTTTTCCAACTTGAATAATATGCTCACCTGTAATGTTAACTTGCAAGTTTAAGTCATTCACTTTAACCCCATTTACTCTAATGCCACCATTCTGAATCATTTTTCGAGCTTCCGTTTTTGATTTTTGTAGATTCAGCTCTACTAATAGATCCACTAATAGAATTTCGTTTGGACCTCCCGATTTAACAACGGGAATTTCATCTGGTAGTCCACCTTTTTGAAAAACAGCTTTAAAGTTTTCTTCTGCTTTCTCAGCATCTTGATTGCTATGGTACATTCTTACTATGTTTTTTGCTAAGAGCATTTTTGCATCTTTCGGATGAAGATCTCCTGCAATCAAATCTTCTTTTATTTTTTTCTTTTTGATCCAAAGACAAGTCTGTAACTAGGTCAAAATATTTCTGTATTAAATCATCAGGTAAGGACATTGTTTTTCCGTACATCTCATTAGGAGTCTCATCGACGCCGATATAGTTATTTTTTGATTTCGACATCTTTTCTCCCCCATCAAGCCCCTCTATTAATGGTAGTAAGAGAACGATTTGTTTTTCCTTTCCATAATGTTCTTGCAAATGTCTGCCCATAAGAACATTAAAGTGTTGGTCAGTACCACCAAGTTCTATGTCACTTTCAAGTGCAACTGAATCGTAGCCTTGCATTAAAGGGTAGAAAAATTCATGTAAAGATATAGGTTTTCCTGCAGAATATCTTTCCGTAAAGTCATTTCGTTCAAGTAATCTTGCTACAGTTATACTGGATGATAATTTAATAACATCTTCAAAACCAAGAGTGCTTAACCACTTTGAGTTATTATGTAGTTCAACTTTCTCCATATCTAACACTTTGCTAAACTGTTCAAAGTACGTTTTTGCATTATGTTTTACTTCTTCATCGGTAAGTTGTTTTCGTACGGTTGATTTACCGGTAGGATCACCTAATTTGCCAGTAAAATCTCCAATAATAAGTTGAATAATATGCCCATTCTCCTGAAATTGTTTCAGTTTATTCAAAACAACCGTGTGTCCTAAATGAACGTCTGGAGCTGACGGATCTAGCCCTAACTTAACTTTTAGAGGGATATTCTTTAACAACGACTTAGCAATTTTATTTGTTAGTTCATTCTCAGGAATTATCTCTACTACTCCATTATGATAAATATCAAACTGCCTATTAACTTCTCTTATTTGCTCACTTGTTAGCTGTTCTAAAAATGATTTCATAAGTCTTTCCTCCTTATTTATGCAAATAAAAAACCACGTCCCAAACAAAGGGACGTGGTTAACGCGGTACCACCCTTATTGAAGATTTCCTCTTCCTCTCAAACAAATAACGGTTCATCCGTCCTTCACTACTATTAAATCGTAAAGGAAGTTCAAGGAGGAAATTCGCTCTTACCTTTGTACTGATTTTCACCATCCATCAGCTCTCTACAACAGGGAGATAAGATACTACTGATTCCTATCATTACTTTTTGTAATATTTAGTTTCTACATATTGTACTCACACTTTATAAAAAATTCAATCTTTTTTCAATGAATTGCATTTTAATATCCATCCAATGTTAAGTTTTAAAGTTAATTCAATTGATTTTTTATTTGGAGGTTCAGCTGTCTTTTTAATGAATCCCATTATTCTTTGTTGTTTATCTTGAACGAACAGGAGAAATGATATGGAACTGGGTTGAATCATTTGCGGGTTCGATTAATATCGGGCTCATTGCACCGCCTAAGCTAATTTTCACATTCCCATCTTTAATCGACTTTAAAGCATCCATCATATATCTACCATCCAATGATAAACTCATTTCTGCAGCACCAGTACAGCTCTTCACATTAATAGTTTCTTCTATATTTCCAATATCTGAAGAATTTGATGATAGTGTGATGTTATTATCTTCTCCTATATAAAAACGAATATTGTTATTTTTCCATTCGCTTGCAAATAAACATGCCCGATCAAACCCATTTAATAATTGCTTCGTATTCACCACCAGTGTGGTTTTGAACTCCTTAGGTACTAGCCTTAATACATTTGGATAATTTCCTGCAATTAATCTTGAATACAGAGAAAAAGTTTCCGTTCGAAACACAATATAATTTTCTGAAAGGAAGATATTGATTTGTCCAGACTGATTGTTCATTAATTTCGTGAGTTCAATCAAGCTGGATGCAGGAACAATAATGGAACGATTTACATTTGAATCGATGCTCCATTTTTTTACAGCTAATCGATAAGAATTAGTGGCCGCACATGTTAATTGAGTCTTGCTAAAAGACATATTTACCCCAGTCAAAATAGGATTCGATTCCGTTTTAGCTACTGCAAATACAGTCTGAGCTATCACTTCGGTTAATTCTTCATCCATCATTATTATCTTATTTTTGTCATCAATTACAGGTAGATTAGGATACTCTTCAGACCCGAAACCATTTAACTGGATTTTAATATCATTTGAGATCAAATTTATGGCATTAGTATCATCAGCTTTAATATGGATATCACCTGGCAGCTTTTTCACAATGTCGGTCAAATGTTTTGAGGAAACGACTACACTACCTGATTTCTTTAAATCCAGTACCTTTTCCCCATTTAACACGGTTGGAATAGACCTTTCAATCACAATATCAGAATTACTTCCAATCAGTGTCAATCCTTTATGATCAGCTATCATCTTTATGCCTGTTAAAATCGGAAAAGGAGTCCGTGAAGAGACCGCTTTACTTACATCAGATAAAGCTCCAATTAGATTTTCTTTATGTACAGTAAATTCCATTATTTTTCTCCTTCTATTAGAAAAAGTTTCCACTTAATCCTTTCCATTTCTTCCAAAATGCTTACTTAAAAATGGCAGATTGATCCTTAAATCTATTAATCATACAAAAGCCCCCCCTGCACTATCACCATTAATTATCAGCTGAATTTAATGTCTTTGCTCGGGATAACATCTGCAAACCACCGTAGTACGTTATTGTGATGATTAATAATTTGCTGAGCAGATATTTCTTCAGAACTCCATGTACTATGTGTATCAGAAACTAAGGTTACTTTATATCCCATACTAAAAGCCCTTCTACAGGTTGTATCTACACATATCTCTGTCTGAATTCCTGTTAAGTATAGATGCTCAATATCTTGATTTCTTAATTCTAAGTCCAATAGTGTTTCAAAAAAGGAATCCGGAGTTGTCTTTTGTATAATAATGTCATCTTCTTGTGGAAGAATATCTGGATGAATCTCCCATGCTTTTGTCCCATGTTCCAATTCTTCTCCAGCAGGTTCATTGTGTTGAACATAAATAATTGGCGTATTTGTATTACGGGCTTGGGTTAATAACTCTTTTATATTCTGAAGCAATGAATCTCCTTTATACACTTCATTACCTTCTGGAAACATACCATTTTGAACATCAATAACCAATAATGCTTTTTTCATCAATTTTCCTCCTCATTTTAGAAACGTATGTTCTTAATATTTCTATAAAAAAGATTAAATTCCTTCTTTTACTTTTTCTGTTGATGGTATTGATAGAAAATACTAAATTTTTTGTCCACTGGTTGGTGCGATTGTTGAATGGTTTTTGAAAAAACAATATTAGTAGAAACAGAGATGCGAACTATGACAAGTATAGGTCTCTGGGTCACCAATCGGGGTTTTTGGTTACCCAAATCGAAGTTCTAGTGCAGTTCGGGTAACCAATCGACGCTTTTGGTTACCGAAATCGAAGCTCTAGTGCAGTTTGGGTAACCAATCTAAGCTATAAAAATAACAACTTAATCTAAAATGTAAAAAATAGGAATAACCCAACTAAGTCTGAATAAATAAAAAACACACTGCAAATTCAAATGTGAAATCCAGTGTGTTTTGCTTTATTATTTCATTGTTTGCACTTCTAAAGGGACCCCGTTAATGAATCCATGCATTTTTAATAATCATATATTTGGTTATTCCGATTCGAAAAATGTTATTAACAAACTCTATTCATTTTCTTCCATTGCATTAATTTTATTATGAAAATCTTCTTTTACTTTCTTGAATAATTCGG
The DNA here is from genome assembly GCF_058781025.1 of Heyndrickxia sp. FW510-T9. Classification (NCBI taxonomy): domain Bacteria; kingdom Bacillati; phylum Bacillota; class Bacilli; order Caryophanales; family Bacillaceae; genus Heyndrickxia; species Heyndrickxia sp. FW510-T9. Next base: position 10,367 of record NZ_JBYSWK010000068.1, read on the forward strand.
GGTTTTCAATTAGCGTCAACATCGTATAGCCTATTAATCTTGCTCCTTGATCAATGATTTCCTTAGCCTTCTCACTTTTCATTACATCAACCATATCCTGAGAATGTAAAGTGAAAAAATGATCAGTGGTCGCAAGCATAGGATGGAAGGCAGGACATTCATAGCTGACATTGCCTATATCTGAACTACCTCTTAAACCATCATCATCTATAAAAGGAATGTTTAGTTCCTCCAATACCGATGCAATTACTTTATTTCCTGGTTCATTAAATAACATATCACTATAGTCATAGCCCATTGTTTCAATTTCATAGGTGGTTCCGGTCGCAATGGATGCACCTTTCACACAGTTACGAGCTTTTTCTAGAATAGTATTCAAATATTCTCGGTTGCTGTGACGGAGTTCCAATTGTATTTCTGTATAATCTGGAATAATATTAGATGCTTTTCCGCCTTCAACCATATAGTAGGACATCCTTGTATCAGGTAGTACAAGTTGCCTTAGCATATCAATTGCATGGAATGTCAACTGGGCTGCACTAAGGGCATTTCTTCCATTCCAAGGTGAGGCAGATGCATGTGCCGTCTCTCCATAGAATTTAACACGATACGCACTGAGAGCTAAAAAATTGGTATTAGGTAGGGTTACATTGGAATTCAAATGTACCATCATCGCAAAATCATATTCTTTAAATACACCTTGATTCACCATTTCAACCTTGAGACCATGTAACTCTTCGTCTGGTGTACCAATTAAATCAATGTTTACATTTAATTTTTCACTAATGTTTTGGAGAGCAAGTGCAGTTAGCAAGCTTATACTTCCGCTTGCACTATGGCCACATCCATGGCCTAAGTCAGGCAATGCATCATATTCAGCGAGGATAGCCATGTTTGCACTCGCATTCTCAACCTTGCAAACTCTGGCACGAAAAGCAGTAGGTAAACCACAGAAATTTTCTTCGACCTCCATGCCATTTCCATTACAAATCTCCACGAATTTTTTACAAGCTTCAAATTCTTCACCAGAAAGTTCAGGGTTCTCTGCAAGAAAATAGTTTAATTGATGGGCAATTTCTCTTTTTTTCAATAATTCTTGCTCAAATAAATCTTTTAAACCGCTTGTCGTATTCATTTAGATTCTCCTCCTAAAGTTAAAATGGTCCATAATGTATCGCTTGCGCAATAATTAAAAAGATGATTACGATAATAAATTGGATAATCACATAAGGTAGAACCCATTTCACCCATTTTGAAAAGGAAATACCCATAATCCCAAGACCTGCTAACAATACACCACCTGTTGGGATAATTAAATTGGACACTCCTGCACCCATTACCGTTGCAAGTACCGTTGTTTGTCTCGTTACACCAACAAGATCTGCTAATGGAGCCATGATAGGCATTACTAAGGATGCATGTCCACTTTCAGATGGAACGATGAAATGGATGAAAAAGTTAGCAATAGCAATACCTATTGCCGTAATAGCCGGTGGAAGACCATCAATCAAATTAGAAGTAAAATGTAAAATAGTATCTAGTAATCCTCCAGCAGTAAGAACAACGAGAATAGTATTCGCAACACCAATAATCATCGCTCCAGGCATCATATCAGAGCAACCTTTTAGAAATCCATCAGCCATTTTATTTGGAGATATTTTCCCAATGATCCCCATAATGATTGCCCCTAGTAAAAACACCGCTGCAATTTCACTTATATACCAACCAAGACTAATAACACCATAAATGAGGGCTATAAAGCAAAATAAAAGGACAAATAACGAGATTGCATGCCTTTTGCTCATTTTGTGATGAGTCTCAACCTTTGTGTCGGTAGATTTTTCAAACCTTCCATATTCCGCTAACTCAGGATTCTTTTCTATTTTATTAACATAACGCAAAATGAAGAGGACGGTCAAAATATAGAACACAACATAAAGAGCAATACGTAAGCCAATTCCTGAATACATCGGAAGTTCGGCAACCGTCTGTGCCACACCAATCGTAAATGGATTGGTGATACCGGTTGAAAATCCCGCACCTATTACTCCGAGAAAAACAATTGCAAAACCTACCAAAGCATCAAAACCTAAAGCAATGGCCATTGGGACGACAATCGTAATATAAACCAGTGAGTCTTCTGCGGAGCCGATAAGAGTACCAAGTAAAGAAAACAAAAGGACCATAACTGGTATAACCAATTTTTTCTTAGAACCAAATTTTACAGCCGTAAATTTGATCAATGCATCGATTGATCCAGTTACTTGCATGATTCCAAGAGCACCTCCAAATAGTAAAACAAACATGATAATGGGTGCACCATTTACTAAACCTGTATGAAAGCTTTTAAACATTTCAAGTAATCCTACTGGTGTAGACTTAACAAGTTCAAATTTTGAAGGGACGATAACCGTTCTTCCATGACTTTCAATTCTCTCATAGTGGCCAGCAGGAATAATATAAGTTAGTAGAGTAATGACAACAATGATACAAAACATGAGAACATAGGCATTTATACCTTTAGGTGGTTTTTTCTTTTGTGGTTCGGTGTTGGCTTCTACATTCGTTGCTTCTATAGATTTCACGACGATCACTCCTATATGATTGTGTTTGATGGTTTTAACGTTATTATTGCGATTCATTATGCATTATGTATGAAATGCGATCATTATTGTCCCCCTCTGCCCATTCTTACTATTTTTTAATAGAGAACCAGAATGATGCCGGCTTTTTTACTAGAATGTTCGAAACAAGTTGAAAGCTCTTAAATTCTGAATCGCTATAAAACAGTTGCATACCCCCATGTAAACGCTACCAAATTGAAGCATAAAATCAATCGGGTTTTCCACATTACGGAAACGATTTCCGCATTAAAGGAAAATGTATTTTTTATTATAATCAAACAATTCCTAAATTTCAATACAGAAAAAAATAAATTCAAACCAGATTTTTTTCCAAAAATAAACATTTAAATAAAAAAACACCTCCTCATTTGGTATAAATTCAAATAGAACTTACCCAAATGAAGAGGTGATACTTTTTAAAAAATATTAGTTATTGTTCGATTTCCTAGTTTCTCACTAATATGTTTAGCTGCTTCGGACAATGTGGAAATTAATAATTGAAGACGATCTTCTGTTAAATTGAACTCCACAACGAGGATGCCAATTGCTCCATAGACTTGATTATAACCATTTATAATCGGTGCTGCGATCGATTTTGTCCCTTCCATTCTTTCATAATTCCCAATTGCATACCCTTTTTTTCTAATATGTATTAAATCAGCATGGAACGCTTTCTGCTTTTCCTTCGAAATAAGTGCCCGTATCATTCTATTCCTCTCATTTTCTTCCATATATGCAAGTATGGCTTGATTATATGGACCACTATTTAGAGGAATCCTTAAACCAATATTATCGTATGCTCTAATGGCACTTACATGGCTATCAATCCGTTCAATTATGAGAGACTCATTTCCCATCGGTTTATAAAGATAGACACTTTCCCCTATCTTATTCATCAGCTTTTCCATTTCCGGGCGTATATGACTTACATGATCGATACTGTCATAAAGACGTAAGCCATACTCCAACCAAATAGCACCCATCTTATATTGCTTTGTTTGTTCATCTTGTTCTATGAGACGATGCTTCTCCATTGCTTTTAATAATCGGTGTAATGTACTTATTGGATAACCTGTTTCTTTCGCTAACTCAGAAATGGATAGTTGGTTACTTGGAGATTTATTAATTAAAATGGCTGCTATGTTCATTGCTTTATCAAAAGATTGCATACAAATACTACAACTCCCTAACGAATATTCTCAATATTGACATTATACCAAAACCATGATTATAATGAAATCGAATTTCCATTATTCAAAAACAATTTCCGTATAGTGGAATAGGAGGCGGATAGTATGTATAGTTCCTCGATGTATCACTCATTAAAACGAGTAATTGTGAAACATCCTAAAGATGCTTTCCTTAATCAGGGGCATCTTGATGATCATTGGAAAAGGTTTAACTATGTAAGTGTACCTAACTACAACAAAGCATTAGTTGAATATGGGGAGTTCATTGACATTCTGAACAAGCATGTGGATCAAATTGATTATTTGACATCATCCAGCAATGTTGGGCTCGATTCCATTTATGCTCATGATCCCGTCAAATTCACAAAAAACGGTGCCATAATTTTGCGTTCAGGTAAGAAACTTAGACAACCTGAAGCAGATGCTTACAAAGCTTTTTTACAGGAAAACGGTATTCCCATTATTGGTGAACTAAGTGGAGAGGCAGTCTGTGATGCAGGTGATCTAGTTTGGATTAATGATCGAACTTTAGCGGTTGGTAACGGTTATCGTACAAATGCTGAAGCCATCAAACAGCTCAAAGAGATAACAGCGCCATTTGTTGATCAGTTTATTGAAGTCCCGCTACCACATGACCTAGGAGAAGAGGAATGCCTTCACCTTATGTCATTGATTAGCATTGTCGACGAAAACCTAGCAGTGGTGTATTCCCCACTTCTACCTGTCTTTTTCAGAAGATTCCTAATTGAAAACGGTTTCGAACTTATAGAAGTACCAAAAAACGAATATGAAAACCTCGGATGTAATGTATTAGCTTTAGCCCCTCGGGTTTGTGTCATGACCGCAGGAAACGAAGAAACCAAAAGGAAACTGATCGAAGCTGGAGCAACAGTATATGAATATGCTGGAAACGAAATTTCGTTTAAGGGTACCGGTGGTCCAACTTGCCTTACTTGTCCAGTCATACGTCAAGCATAGAAGGTATATTTCTAATAATACGTGAATAATAGAAGGAGAGATTAACATGAATTTTGCGAATATCATTGTAAAGAAACCTGGGAAAACCTTTGTAAATGGTTTAACAACTTCAAATCTAGGAACACCAGACTTTGAAAAGGTATTGGTACAACATAACGACTACATAGAAGCACTTAAAGAATGCAGTGTTACCATAACCGAGCTTTCAGAGAATGTGCAGTTTCCAGATTCTACTTTTGTAGAAGATACAGCAGTTCTAACGAAAGATTTTGCCATCATTACGAATCCCGGTGCTAACTCGCGAAATGGTGAGAAAGATGAAATGGATCCTGTCGTGAAAGGCTTTTTCAATAAAGTCTATTACATTCAATCACCTGGAACCGTTGATGGCGGTGACGTTTTACAAGCAGATAATCATTTTTATATCGGTATTTCTGAACGAACTAATCAAGAAGGAGCATTACAATTCAAGGACATTGTGGAATCAGAAGGCTATCAGGCAACAATTATTCCATTAGAAAAATTTTTCCATTTAAAAACTGGAATTGCCTATCTAGGAAACAATTTAATGGTTGTAGCAGGAGAATTTATCGATCATCCAGAATTTGCATCTTATGATAAAATTATCGTTTCAGATGAAGAAGAGTATGCTGCAAACTGTATTCGAGTAAATGATTACGTGATTATCCCAAACGGCTTCCCAGAAACAAAACAGAAAATTGAAGAAGCTGGTTATAAAACAATCGCTCTTGATATGTCCGAATTTAGAAAACAAGATGGCGGTTTAAGTTGCTTATCATTACGATTTTAACTAGTAATCTATCAGGAAGGAGATTACCATGAGCCAATTATTATGGAATACACCAGAAGATTTAGAGAGCTTGCTTTATGAACTAGTTGGTTGGGAGAGTGAAACCTTTTCAGAAGGCGAAAAATTATTTTCAAAAAAACTGCTGGAAAAGATGAGTAAACTGCCATATTTCTGCGAGCACTCTGAATATCTAGAATTAACTCCAATTGATAAGGGGCGTTCTTTCTTAACCGCCCTGTATAAAAATAAAAATGTAACTAATACGGTTGTGCTTATTAGTCATTTTGATACCGTTGAAACCGAAGAATATGGTCAGTTGCAGTCCATTTGTCGTAATCCTGTTCAATTGACGGAAGCACTTCACCAACACAAGGATCGCTTATCAAAGAATGCCGTGAAAGATTTAGAATCAGGTGAGTATATATTTGGTCGCGGAACGATGGATATGAAGATTGGGCTAGCTATTCACATGGCACTAATCGAAAAAGCAATAAATGAAAAATGGCCAGTGAATCTTTTACTTGTTACGGTTCCTGATGAAGAAGTGAACTCAACAGGTATGCGCGCCGCCGTGAAAAAAATGGTGAGTCTAAGTGAAGAACACTACCTTGTCTATCGGCTATTTTTAAATAGTGAATCGTCCTTTTCCCAAAATCCCGAGGATGAAAATCACTATATTTATACTGGTACCATTGGAAAAATCATGCCTTCCGTATTATTTTATGGCAAGGAAACACATGTCGGGGAACCATTAAAGGGCATTACCGCCAATTACATGGCAGCTTTTTTCAATCAACAAATGGAATGGAATCCATTATTTCAAGAGGAGCATCTCGGGGAAAAGACACCACTGCCTGTATCACTGCAACAAAAAGATTTAAAACAAAATTATTCTACCCAGACACCTGCCCGTGCACAAGCACTATATAACGTCTTTATGATGCAGCGCTCGGCAAAGGATGTAATGGATCGCTTTGAACAAATTGCAGAAGAAGCAGTAGCTCGATGTAATGAAGCCTACCGTAATCTTTGTGAACGGGAAAACATAAATGGTGTCGGTAAGATTCGTGTAATGCGCTATGAGCAGCTCAAATCGTATGCATGCGAAAAGCTTGGTAATAGTTTTGTAGATACAATCCTTGCAAAAGCCTTACAAATGGACGGGTTGGATGAACGGGATCAATCATTCTTTGTAGCCGATCAACTGATGCTCAATTGTCAGGAATTAGCACCAGCCGTGATACTCTTATTCGCACCACCGTATTATCCTGCAGTTAATTCAGCAGACGAACCATTGGTCCAAAAAGCACTACAAACATTGCAGGAAATGACAAACCAAATGAATATTTCATTAAAGCCAGTCAACTACTTTAACGGAATATGTGATTTAAGTTACGTCAACTATCAAGACAATAACGATGGATGGACAAGTTACGAGAAGAACTCACCAATTTGGGGACAAGGATACTTTATCCCATTCGAGGACATGAAAAAACTCAGAGCCCCTGTCCTCAATGTCGGTGCCTTCGGCAAAGACGCCCATCAATTATCGGAGCGCCTCCATAAAGAAAGTGCGTTTGTGCAAACTCCAGTGTTGATAGAGAAATTGATTCGGAACTTGTTTTGTTAGTATGGTAATATTCTAGAAATAAAAAATGCTCACGGACCTTGGGTTTATAAGGGGTTGTGAGCATTTTGTTATGGATCGCGGTAGTTAGGTGAAGAAATTAGATTTAAGTTATTGTTATTTCTATATTAAATTTACCTTTGAATATTGTGACATTTGTTAACGTCTACTAAAAAAATCATTCCCCTAACTTGTATTTATATTGTAGTAATTGTTACTAAACTGTTAGGTTTCTTGTAACTCCTGATTTAGCAAGGCCTAAGCCGATAGCAAACAGTGCAGGAATAAATAACCATAAAAATACACAATTTTTATATGCTAGAATCGAAGCTAGATAGAACAATATTTGGAGGTAACCGAATGAAAAAACATCTAGCAACTACAGCATTAGCAGTTACACTTGGTTTAAGTACGATACTAGTACCTTCGTTAAATGAAGTAAAAGTATCAGCCGCTTCTATTAATCCTCAAAATAATCAAGCAGCGGTCGAGGCAAAAGCTGATCAATTAATTCAAACAGCTAAGAGTTTAATAGGAAAGGCAACATACAGTAATACGGAGTATAAACCAACGGCTCCATATAAATTTTCTTGTGCATCTTTTATGATGTATATTTTTGAACAAAACGGAGTCGATTTAGCTACGTATAATGAAGATTACATGGTTCAACAAGGAACTTATGTACCAAGAAATGAACTACAAAAAGGGGATCTCGTTTTCTTTAAAAGTAAGACAACAGGTACTGATCCAGATCACGTAGGAATGTATATTGGCGATAATAAAATCATTCATATGGCTGATTCACAGCAAAATATCGTTATTTCAGACATGGATAGCAAACCTTATTATACGGATAGCTATTATTCTGCTAGACGAGTATTACCAACCTTACTGCCATCAAACCCAGCAACTATTGGAGATAACATTGTTGGAACTTCCTATGATTTGATGAATAAAGTAACAATGGGGAACATAAATGACGAAGCAGCATTGAAATTTACAAGTACCGGTTTTCTCAATTATGTTTATCAAAAAAATGGAGTAGCATTAGGTACAACAAACCTTAAAGATCTCATGAATAAAGGAACAACTGTTTCTCAAGAAAACTTAAAAAAAGGAGATTTGATCTTCTTCAACAATACGGTTGGTTCAACTACGCCGGGATCAGTTGCAATATATGCAGGAGACCATCGAATTATCGTTCCAAATTCAAATGGAATTATTACTAGGGTTCTCTTTGTTGATTACTACAAACAGCACTATATAACGGCAAAACGTGTTTTCACCGAAAATACTGCTCCAATTGAAAAACCACCAGTAACAAGTACATCATCAGCCGCAGATAAAGTAGTAGATTCTGCTACAAATCTTATCGGAAAAGCAAAATTTGGTTATGTTTATGATGAAAATTCCTTAACATTTACTCCTGCTGGATTTACGTATTATGTCTTCAAAAATCAAGGTATTGACTTAAAAGATAAACTAGCAAGCCGTCAAGCAGATATTGGCCAAGCAGTCCAGAAAGCAGATCTGCAAAAAGGCGATTTAATTTTCTTCTCTGGTGATAATAGTGGGACAACAATCACTAATACAGGTATTTACATCGGAGATAATAAATATATTCGCTTAGCTTCAAATGGTGTTGTTACAGAAGATTTATCATCCAATTGGGCTAATCAAAACTATGTAAAGGCACGTCGCGTTTTATAGAACTATCCCCTATTCAATTAACGGACGCGATTGTGGAATAATCAAAACCACCAGTGTGAACTGGTGGTTTGCTCTGCGGCTGAAAGCCTCTCTTACCGGCCTTGGCCTTAAAGG
>NZ_JBYSWK010000069.1:0-19247 GCF_058781025.1 Heyndrickxia sp. FW510-T9
ACATCAGAAGGTTTCCTGTGAAGATTGGGAGACTTCTTTCAATTGTTGGGAGGTTTCTTCACTTTTTTAGGCGATTCTCCTTAGTTTTTCGGAACTCCCCTTTGAGTTTGGAGGTTTCCTTCGTTAGTTGGGAGACTTCCTTCGAATGTTGGGAGACTTCCTTCATTTGTTGGGAGGTTTCTTCACTTTTTTAGGCGATTCCCCTTAGTTTTTCGGAACTCCTCTTTGAGTTGGGAGACTTCCTTCATTTGTTGGGAGGTTTCTTCGCTTTTTTTGGAGATTTACCTAGATTTTCGGCAATCCACCACTATCCAACATAAAAACCCTCTCACAAGTGAAAGGGTCACAAAAAATTAATATATTAAGTTTACAAGTTCGTCTTTCGTTATATTACCGAAATAATGCTTCACATCAATGTTTTCTAATGCTTTTTCAATTTCATTTCGTTCATAACGAACACCTGTAAGTTTGTTCTCGATTTCTGTAATGTCTCCAACACCAAAGAAATCACCGTATATTTTACAATTTTCTATCGTTCCTTTCGTTACATCTAAACGAACGTCAATGCCACCGACAGGGAAACGATGTGAATGCTGAAGATTGAAGTTTGGTGATTTACCATAGTTCCAATCCCAATTTTGATATCTTTCTTTTGAAAGCTGGTGGATTTTTTCCCAATCTTCTTCTGTAAGCTTATATTCAGGGATTGGATTTTGTCCTTCAAAAATAGAATCTAGAAGAAGTTGACGAAATTCTTCAATTGTTAGTTTTTGATCTAAAAATTCAGAAATATTCGCCACGCGGCTTCGAATTGATTTTATACCTTTTGATTCAATTTTGTCTTTCTTCACTTTCAATGCGGATACAACATTTTCAAGCTCCGAATCAAGCATTAATGTACCATGACTGAACATACGGCCTCTTGTTGAAAATTGTGCGTTTCCAGAAATCTTTCGTTCACCCACTTGAATATCATTACGGCCGCTGAGTTCTGCATTAACCCCTAATTTTTGCAATGCTTTAGTCATAGGTTCCGTAAATTTCAAAAAGTTATGGAAGCTCTCGCCATCATCTTTTGTGATGAAGCTAAAATTTAGGTTGCCAAGGTCATGGTAAACAGCTCCACCACCTGATAATCTACGAACAACGATGATTCCGTTATTATCCACATATTCCGTATTAATTTCTTCAATCGTATTTTGATTTTTTCCAATAATAATAGATGGTTGGTTTATATAGAATAAAAGGTATGTTTCATTCGGATCTAAATTTTTTAAAGCGTATTCTTCAATCGCTAAATTAATTTGCGGGTCGGTTATTCCTTTATTATCAATAAACAACATTTTTATCACTCCAAATTCAAATATATCTTATTATAATTGGATCGTTAATCCGAAATAGGCTAATGTAACTTCGCCAGAAAATCTCGAAGCTGCCTCTGATTTCAATTGTTCCAAGTCACCGAATTGTGGTAAATGGGTGAGAACTAAACGCTTTGCTCCAGCTATTTGTGCAAGTTCTCCTGCCTCAAAGCTTGTCATATGCCCCGCCCCAGAACCATCCATGTTTCCATAAAAATTACACTCACAAAGTAAGACGTCCGCATCTTTCGAAAATGCATGCAAAGATTCTATGTAAGATGTATCAGCCGTATAGACAAACACTTGATCCTCTACTTCTATTCTCATTGCATAGCAAGGTACTGGATGCTTTGTCTGCAAGAAGGTAATCGCAAATGGACCTATTTGTAGCTTATCATTAGGATTATATGGAACACCTTTCGTTACATCTTGAAAAGACAGGGTTTCAAACACACGTTCGTCTTCTTGATGGCCATATATTGACAATGTTTGGATATTTTTATCCATATACTTTCCGATAAGCAGAGCATGCTGCAGTACACCGATATCAGCAATATGGTCTGGATGATAGTGAGAAATAATAACAGCATTCAGTTCTTCAGGTTGAATAAAATTTTGCAGTTTTGATAATACTGCACTTCCGCAATCGATGAGGATTTTATATTGATCATGCTCTAGTAAATATCCAGAGCTTGCCTCATTTACCTTAGGAAATCCTCCCCATTGCCCAATCACCGTTAATTTCATATTACTCCTCCTAAAATTATAGTTTAATTGAGAATTCTTAGCAATTTTATTATTCTCTATAGGTCTTTTATTAAACTTTGTTGTTTTAGTATCGTGAATCTTAATTATTTTTTCATTCGCTTTAGAATCTATAATCTCATAAAAAAAAGATCCACTGAAACTAAACCTAATTAGGAATTTGATTAAGATTCGAAAAGTAACAAGTTATAATCTGCTTTTTGATTTTAACATTTTATACGAAAACAGCTCTCTCTATTTTACCCAAATTCTATTGAGAACGGCATTATTTATTAGACTAAAAAAACCCGTGACCAACTATCACGAGTTTACATTACTTTATTTATTAGAACTATCTTTTGTTTTAGGATTACCTATAGTAATTTCAGTTTTTGGCATGACATGTTGATCTCTAGCATCAACGTGAACCTGTACTTGATACACTCCATCATGGTCAAACACGTTATTCACAGAATATGTACCATTTTTTTCGTTCTTGGCATCAAGAAACTTACTGTCGTTAATATCGTCGCCTTCCCAAATTTGAAATTTAACATCATCAGCATTTTTCACTTTTTCATTACCTTGTGTCACTATCGCTTTTAATGGTATTTCTTGATTTATCTTTGCTTTGTTCGGAATTACTAAGTTTACTTCTACCTCTACTGGAGCTTTTTTATTGTATGTATTTGATTGATTACTTCCGCAGGCGGATAAAACAATGACTGTGATACATGTTAATATTCCAATTAGTATTTTTCTTGACATAAAGATACCTCCTTACCTTATATATTATATGGTAACATTACATTTGAGAGAGAAAAGTCATGTTTTGTTAATAAGTGTTGACAATTTTATTCATAAAAAAACACTATGATAATTTTGAGCATTTCATGAATATTTGACCATAAACCAATTTTTACATTCTTTTTCGTCTATAATGAAGGAAAATCAACTTAATAAAAAGCTCTTTTCTTATACTTTGTTGTTCTATAATCGTTCATCTCATACATATATTTCATTCCGTATTAGAATAGGAAGCCATGTTTAGGAATTTAATTAAGATACGAAAAGCAACAATTTCTACGAAAACAGCCAAATAAATTTTTGGAGGATAAATACATTGAAACGATTACAAATACCTCTATTGTTCATATTGATTATATCTTTAATCAGTCTCAGTGCTTGTAGTAATTTAACTAATAAAAAAGGGGATCCAGTTGGAAACTTTACCTATACCGATGAAAACGGAAATAAATTTGGGATGAAGGACCTAAAAGGGAAGGTTTGGGTTGCTAACTTTATTTTTACTAGTTGCACGACAATTTGTCCGCAGTTGACCTACCAAATGAGCGAACTGCAAAAAAAGGCGAAAGAAAAAGGGCTAGATGATGTTCACTTTGTTTCTTTCAGTGTAGACCCTGAGGTTGATACACCAAAAAGGATGAAGGATTATGCATCTCATTTCGAACCAGACTTTTCTACATGGCATTTATTAACAGGATATTCGCAAGCACATATTGAAAAATTTGCGTTGGATAAGTTCAAGGAGCTTGTAAAAAAACCGGAAAACGATACACAAGTTGTTCACGGAACAAGCTTTTATCTTATAAACAAAAAAGGGGAAATCATTAAGGATTATTCAGGTGGAGCAAATTTTAAACTTGATGAGATTATCAAAGATATAAAAGCTTTGGATTAAAAAAGTTAGGGCATATTGCCCTAACTTTTTTTATGCTGCTTGTTCTGTTTTCATAGTATGTGCTTTTTTATATTTTACCGTAAAGTAAATGATTGTGATTAAAATAAAAGCAATCATGTAAATAAACATTAATCCTAAGTTATGCCATACTGTTTGAAAATCTCCAGTTGAAATGACTGCTTTAAAAGCATTTAGTGAGAATGTCATTGGCAATACATTATGAACTGGATGCAAAGCAGGTGGTAATAACTCAAGTGGGAATGTTCCCGCACTACTTGTTAATTGTAAGATTAAGATAATGATTGCTAAAAATCGTCCAGGATCTCCTAATATTGCGGTTAAGCATAGAATCAAAGCCATATAGGTTAAGCTTGTCACGATTTCGGTACAGATAAATACTGGTATACTCTTTACATCTAGACCGATACCACCGATGACAATAGCTGCTGCGATAAGCGATTGAATAATACCTACCATTGCCATTACTCCGTATTTACTTGAAAACAAAAGCAATCCATTTTTCGGTGCGATAATAGGGTTTTTCACATTGAACACAATGGTTAACAATAATGCTCCAACGAACAATCCAAGGGAAAGGAAATATGGTGCCAAACCTGTTCCATAATTCGGAACTTTATTGACTTCCTGTTTATCTACCTTAACTGGATTTCCCATCATATCATATGTTTTTTGATTAGCATGGACAGAACCAGATTTGTTTGCGGCATCACTCAATTTATTCTTTAACTCTTTTGATCCATCTGTTAACTTGTTTGCACCGCTGTTTAAATCTTTTGATCCATCAGCCAATTTAGATGTACCGTCACTTATTTTGTTTGCACCAACTGCTAATTGCCCAATTCCCGCATTAAGCTGGTTACTTCCAGATGCCAATGAGTTTGCACCGCTAACAGCCTCAGCTAATTTCTGATTAAATACAGTCATTCCTTGAAGCAACTGCGTTTGACCGTCATTTAATTGATTTGCACCCTCTGTTAATTTCTGTGAACCTGCTAAAAGAGTATCTAGACCATTTTGCAATGGTTTGTTACCATCCTCGTTTAATTTATTTACTGAATCAGCAATTGTATTTGCACCAGTCTGAAGCTTACCAGTTGATGTGCTAAGTTGATCCGCACCACTTGCAACATCGTTGCTGCCCTTTTCTAATTGATCTATTGCTGCTTGTAAGACTGTTTTTTGTTGATCTGGTAGTGTCGCCATTAACGGCTCTAATTGTTGCTTAAGGGCGGTAATTCCGTCATGAACTTGTTTTGCTCCGTCTGCTGTTTTAGTAGCTCCATTTCCAAGTGCACCAAGATTATCTGCAAGAGCTTTAGCGCCTTCATGAATTTTATCTGTATTAGAAACAAGTTCTTTTGCACCGTCATCAGCATGTTGTAATCCGCTTGTTAGTTGTTTTGTTCCATCTGCTAAATCAGCAGATCCCTTACTTGCACTCAGTGTACCTTTTAAAAGCTGATCATTTCCATCTTTAAGCTGACTAAGACCATTAGAAAGGTCTGATGCACCATTTGCTACATCAGTGGAACCACTTGCAGCTGAATTTACACCATTTTGAAATTCAATTGATTTCGATGCAAGTGTTTCAAGATTTTCTTTCATTGAGTTTGATCCGTTATCCAGTTTTTTTGCTCCATCATACAAGGAGGATGCACCTTTACTTGCCTGGCTGTATCCTTTTCCCATATCTTTAATTTTATTAAAGATTTGTTCCGCATAAGTTGCTGTCACTTCTTTTGAAACAGATGCCTTGATTTCCTTCATGGCAGAGTCGCCAATTTTAGAGGATAAATAATTCGCCCCTTCATTCGGAATATAGTTTAGCTCTAATTTTTTTGGCTGATCATCCATTAAAGTAGTGGCATTTTCGGAAAAGTTTTGCGGTATCTCAATTAACAGGTAATATTTTTGATCCTTAAGATCTTTCATAGCTTTTTCATTGTCTACAATTTGAAAATCAAAATCCTTACTGTCCTTTAAATTATTCGCTAGCTCCTTTCCTAGCTTTAAACGATCTCCGTCCAATACAGCACCTTTGTCATTATTTACAACGGCCACAGGTAAACGATCCAAGTGTCCATATGGATCCCAAAACGACCATATAAACATTCCTGCATACATAATAGGTACAAATGTAATAGCTAATGTTGAAATTAACAGCATTGGATGACGGAGGATTTTCTTTAATTCAGCGATAAACATACCATGTTACCTCCTTTATAATTTATTGACCGTTTTATTCATTCGGTCAATTTTATCCGAAAAATTAGGACCATCAAGTTGATAATCCTTGGAATAAGTATAATTTAAATAGTTTAGAGATTTCTTCCTTCTCAAGCGGCTTATGATGCTTTTCCCAGTCAAAAATTAAAGAGACATATAACTTTAAAATAACAAATGCGGTAATCTCAGGATTGCAGTCTTTAATTTCTCCTCTCTGAACTGCCTCCATGATAATATTTTGAATATAATTTAGGATGGAATCTTCAATCCGATGCATAACCTCTTGAACTTCAGGAGTACCTATATCACTTTCCTCTTGAAATAGCTTAATGTATAATTGATGATTTTTTCGAAATTCCAATAATTTGAAAAGGGTATGGTCTACTTTTTCATGAAAAGGTAAATCGGAATGCATACATAGTTCCGCTACCTCTTTCATTTCTTTTAACAAAGAAGTGATGATTTCATAAAATAATTCCTCTTTGTTTTTGAAAAAAGTATAGATGGTTCCCTTTCCGACATTTGCAAGCTTTGCAACTTGATCCATGGTCGTTGCTTTGTAACCAAATAAGGAAAATGATTTAGTAGCCGCATCGATAATTAACTTTCTGCGATCAATTGCCAATGATTTCACCACTTTTCAAAAAATGACCAAAACACTAAATCAGTCAATTAGTATCACAAGGAATAATATAGCACAACCATTTTAGAGAATCAAGGGACTGAAATGCTTTTTTTGAAATAAAAAATTCGCCCCAAAAAGGAGCGAGATTCTTTACATTTGTAAATGCTTTAATATAACGGTTGCCAAGACATCAATAAATTCAGGTCTTGCATTCGGCATTGCTGGACGGTAATAGCTTGCGCCGATTTCTTCTGTTACTGTCTTGCATTCATAATCATTATCATATAGTACTTCTAAATGTTCCGCTACAAACCCAACAGGAATATATACAAAAGCTTTATAGCCATTTTCCTTGAAAAGGTCACGTGTCAGATCTTGTACATCCGGACCCAGCCATGGATCAGGTGTATTTCCAGCACTTTGCCATCCTATAGCATAATCTGTTATTCCAGCTTGTTCAGTAATAAGTTCTGCCGTTTCTTTAAGTTGCTCAGGATATGGATCGCCGTATTGCAGAATTTTTTCCGGTAAGCTATGTGCTGAAACAATTAGACAGGCAGACCCACGTTTTTCTTCACTCATACTTTGATATGTTTCCTTTACTTTATCTACCCAATATTGAATGAACTTTGGTTCAGTGTACCAGCTTTCAACTGAAGTAATTTGCAGTCCTCCAAGTTTTTCTGCTGCAGCATTCGCTCTTTCATTATACGATTTAACACTGAATGTAGAAAAATGTGGGGCAAGTACAAGTGATACTGCCTCTTCAATACCATCTTCATGCATTTGACTTACAGCATCTTCAATAAATGGCTCAATATGTTTTAAGCCTATGTATGCTTTAAATTCCACCTCATCTTGAATTTCATTCAAGCGATTTTGTAAGCCGTATGCTTGTTCTTCTGTTATTTTTGCTAGCGGAGAAATCCCTCCAATAGCTTCATAACGGCTTCTAAGATCTTCTAACATTTCCGGAGATGGTTTTCTGCCATGACGAATATGAGTGTAATAACGTTCAATATCTTCTTCTTTGTATGGCGTGCCATATGCCATTACAAGGAGACCGACTTTCTTTTTTGTCATTTAACTTACCTCATTTCACTTAGTTTCATTGCACTATATTCATGAATAAATGCTGTTAGTCGTTTTAGTACATCTGGATTCACTTGTGGGAATACACCATGACCTAGGTTGAAAATATACCCCGGCAACTCCATTCCTTGATCCAAAATGTTTTTTACTCTTTCTTCTAAAACATCCCAAGGTGCTAAAAGTATGGTAGGATCTAAATTTCCTTGTACAGCCTTATTTATTCCTTTAGCGCGGGCTTCACGAATAGGAAGTCGCCAATCAAGTCCGACAACATCTAATGGAAGGTCGTTCCATTCTAGTGCTAAGTGACTAGCACCAACACCAAACATGATAAGTGGAACATTTTCCTTTCTTAACTCTGAAAATATTCTTGTCATGACAGGCTTAATAAATGTTCGATAGTCTTCTACGTTTAAAGCCCCTACCCATGAATCAAAAATTTGAATAGCACTAGCGCCAGCTTTAATTTGTGCACGTACATATGAAATCGTCGTTTCTGCAAGCTTGTCCATTAGCATAAACCAAGCTTTTGGCTCTGTATACATAAATGCTTTTGTTTTTTTATAGTCTTTTGAAGGTCCCCCTTCAATCATATAACTAGACACAGTAAATGGTGCACCTGCAAATCCAATTAGCGGTACAGTTAATTGTTCTTGTGTTAACAGCTTTATAGTATCCAAAACATATGGAACGTCTTCTTCCGGATGAATTTCTCCTAGCTTTTCTACATCGCTAACTGTCCTAATAGGATTATTAATGACTGGACCAATCCCAGACTTTATTTCCACATCAACACCAATGGAAGGTAGTGGTGTCATAATATCTTTATATAAAATTGCTGCATCAACATTGTATTGTTCAACAGGAAGTCTTGTTACATATGCACACAGCTCAGGCTGATGGGTAATTTCAAATAAGGAATATTTCTCCTTTAGTGCACGGTATTCAGGTTGAGAACGTCCGGCTTGCCTCATATACCATACAGGTACATGATTTGTTTTTTCACCTCTTGCCGCTTTTATGAGAGCATCGTTTGTTATTTTAGTCATCTACAAAATGGCCACCTTTCAAGCATACAATCTCTTACTTGTTTATGTATTCGTCTGTTATTAGTCTGTTTTTACTATAGTCGTTTTACACTTAAAAGTATAGTAATCACAGTGAATTGTCATAAATTCTTCCTTAATTATATATAGAAATCTATTCTATCATAAAACTTATCTTTCGTTGTTATTCGGCACATCTAGGGCTTATCCTAGGAGTACAACCAACATTTTTATAAAGAGATCATTATTTGTTTATACTTTTTCATCGCGGGAATGGGTATAATAAAGAAAATACTGTGGATGAGATAACCTGAGGTGATTAAATGAATGTATATATGACCACTGGAACGTATGATTTTTTGGAAAAAATAAAAGCAAAATATCCAGAAGAGTTATTGATTCTTATGCAAAACGGACAAAATTCCTTATTATTACACGAAACAGCGAAAAAGTCAGTATTTGAAGTGCCACGCAAATACGAAGTAGTAGATGGATCAGGAGAGCTAGTTAATAAAGGACTT
The DNA here is from genome assembly GCF_058781025.1 of Heyndrickxia sp. FW510-T9. Taxonomy (NCBI): domain Bacteria; kingdom Bacillati; phylum Bacillota; class Bacilli; order Caryophanales; family Bacillaceae; genus Heyndrickxia; species Heyndrickxia sp. FW510-T9. The sequence goes on from NZ_JBYSWK010000069.1 coordinate 9,339, forward strand.
GCTGTATTTAATAATGTGCCAGTAACAGATGAGGGCAGACCAGTTTTTGAATATCGTTTTAAAGAAAGAATACCGTCTATAAGTCAAATCAAGGGATTTCACGCTATCCGCTTGCTCCGTCCATTAAAAGGTGATACATATGTAGAATTTACGTTATGGGAGAATGAGAAGGCATATTCTGATTGGAAACACTCATATTCATACGAAAAAGCCCAAAAAACCGATTCCATTTCAGAATTCAAAAGTATTTTTTCAGGCCCCGCTTATTTTACACAATATATTATTCCAGATGAAGAATAGAGATAAAACGATGAAGAGCCAATCAAGGCTCCTTATTTTTGGGATAAAACGATATTATGACGATTCGCATAAATCGCCGCTTGGGTACGATCTGATACCCCTAACTTACTTAATATATTGCTGACATGAGTCTTTACCGTTTTTACTCCAATGTATAAGAAATCACTTATTTCCTGATTTGTCATGCCATCTCCTATGCATTTCAGCACTTCAACTTCTCGTTCTGTTAAATCATCATGTGGTTGCTTAGCGTTCCCTCTAAATCGATTCATCATTTTATGCGCTACTTTTGGCTCGATTACAGATTCACCTTTAACAGCTTTATAAATGGCTGCTGTTACTTCTTCAGCCCGAGATGTTTTTAATAAATAGCTATGCGCACCAGCTTCAATTGCAGGGAATACTTGTTCATCGTCATAAAAACTTGTTAAAATAATTATTTTGCAGTCTGGCAAAAACGTTAAGATTTCCTTTGTCGCATCGATTCCAGTACCATCCTCCATAAGTAAATCCATTAAAATCACTTGGGGCATATACTTTTTCGCTAGCTTTGCAGCTTCCCCGCCAGAACTTGCCTCCGCTATAAGATCTATGCCATCTTCTGTTAATAAATACGAACGAATTCCTAATCTAACCATTTCATGATCATCTACTATCATTACTTTTACCTTTTCCATCCTTATTCCCCCTTCCATACGAAAGGCTCTTTTCTTAAGCTTTATTGACTTTGTAAAAGAACATCATTAAACTTCCTCATTCTGCTGAGAAATGGATATCCTTTTTAAGAAAAGACGCCCTGAAACCTAGTCTAATTTAGTTTTAATACAAATTACGAAAAGTAAGAATTTATTTAAAACTACATTATAAAGGTATTCGAATATTAATATATGTACCCTCATTCTCTTTGGAGCGAATTTGAAACACTCCTCCTAATTCTTCACAGCGTTCTCGCATCGTTTGTAAGCCATATGAAGTGATTGACTTACGTTCTACACTAAAACCATCCCCATTATCACTAATATACAAATGCAAATGGTCTTTCGTCACTTCTAAAGTTATTCTTACCTTCGTTGCGTGTGCATGTCTTAAAATGTTGGAGAGTGCCTCTTGGACAATTCGAAATACATGCTCTTCAATTGCTTTTGACAAGTTTTCCAAATCCTTAATACTGCTTTCAATATCAAGGTTTGTTTTTTCCTTTAATTCTCTAACTAACTTATAGATTCCCTCTTCCAATGTATCGCCTTTTAAATCAATAGGACGTAAATGCAACAGGAGTGCGCGCATTTCTCCTTGAGCTTTGACTGATATTCCAGCCACTTGCTTTAACAATTTTTCAGTTTCATCTGGATCTTTCGTAACTGTTCTTAACGCTGCTGAAGATAACATCCCAAGTGCAAACAACTGCTGACTTACAGAATCATGTAAATCCCTTGCCAGCCGTTGCCGTTCCTCCATGACAGCAGCTTGATGTGCCTTATCCACTAATTCCGTCTTTTCATCAGCAAGCCTTTGCAAAGAACGAACTTGGTCCTGAATATATGCCGCAAGCTGGTTCATTTCGTCAAGAATAAGCCCAATTTCATCCTGTTCATAATTTTCAATACGTGCTGAATATTTCCCACTTCGCAAAATAGAGACAAAGGACAATACATCGTCTAATTTCCTTAAAAACGATCTTCCACTTCGAAAACCAAAATAAATACTTAAAATCGCAAATATTATAAACATAAATAGCGAAAGGAAAAGAATATTCCTTGTAGTTAATTCCGCTTCATGATTTATTAATAAATAAAATTGCAGCCCTACAAAATAAAGTAAACTACAAATAACAGCCATAGTCAGGAAATTACGAATAAACCAAAAACGGATACTTAAAAACCTTTGCAACGATTCTCCCCCTTCCCTATACACGATCAATTCTAATGTCACCTATTCCCACATCAATGAAGATATCAATTTTCTTAATAGAGTCATGATAATTAGGAGATTCAAATACCAATTGTGGTTTTGTTCCTGAAGAATTCATTTCAAAAAGGCGGATATCGCCAATCGATATTTTTGTTTTGATTCGAATCGGAATATCCTCTGGAATAAGCATTTTCACATCACCAATTCGACTTTTAATCGTAATAGTTGTCTCTTCTTCAGGTATGAAAGCTTTGTTAAAGTCAAAATAATAGTCTCCAATTAAATTATGCAAGTCCATAGACTTTAAAGGCCAATTTTGCTTATTAAATTCCATATCCCCTATGAGGGTGAAACTTTTTTCATACTTTTTTTTATATTTTTTCTTATGTTTTTTTAAATCTTCAAAATCATTATCACTGAAATCTGCTTCTAATTTGAACTTCACTTTTTCTTTGAAAAATATTTTTTTAATAGCTAAATAAATAAAAAATATCGGCCACAGTTTCCACCAGTCACCATATGTGAAATGGACTATTTTATAATGATCTAACTCCAATAAAGATCCATATAGAATGAAAAATAAACAGAGGAAAATAGATCCCGATGATTTCCTACGAATGCCTTGTATAAAATACAATAATCCGGCAAAAACAAACAAAATCGGTACAAACATGACAAAAAGCTCTTTCATTTCCAAGGAAATGACACCGATATTTATAAGAAGTAGGGCTATCCCAATTACAAGTAAAATCGCAGAAAAAATCAAAATACTTCGCCGCCTTTTCAATCTCACTAAATAAATTCGAGAAAAAAAGACAAAATCCTTTATTTCTCTTTATAATAGTATATTATTTTATTATCAACCTTTTAAAGGTCCAATCGATATATCTCGTCTCCGTCTTAAGACGGATATTTTTCATAACATAACCGCAATGCTTAGAATCTTTGTCCGTAAACGTATATCCCATTCTAAAGTAAATACCTCATTTTTTACAGCTATTTTATATTTCCATTATATATGAATAATAGTAAGCTTTGAATTTCTAATTTTTCGTAAATAGAATATTTCTATTTACGAAAAATGATATAATAATAGAAATAATTGATGATAAGGGGTTGCTAATATGATTTCGCAAAAACTTTTTTCAATACTTGATGAATCCTATCCAGAAATGGTTGAGATTAGACAATACTTACACCAACATCCTGAATTATCCTTCAAAGAGGTGAATACGGCTAAGTACATAGCTGATTACTATAAAAAACTTGGCATTGATATTAAAGAAAACGTTGGCGGAAATGGCGTTGTTGCAAGAATAAAAGGAACCAAACCAGGAAAGACAGTTGCATTGCGTGCAGATTTCGATGCTCTTCCTATTCAAGAAGAAAATGAAGTTCCATATAAATCACTTGTTCCAGGTGTCATGCATGCCTGTGGCCACGATGGTCACACAGCTACCCTTCTTGTCCTAGCGAAAACATTAAACGAATTCAAGGACGATCTTGCCGGAGAATATGTCATGATCCATCAGCACGCTGAAGAGTATGCACCAGGTGGAGCCATTTCTATGATTAAAGATGGCTGCTTAGATGGTGTCGATGTAATATTTGGAACTCATTTATGGTCACCTGTTCCATGTGGGGAAATCACCTTTCGAAAGGGACCTATTATGGCTGCAGCAGACCGTTTTGAAATTACGATTCAAGGCTTTGGTGGGCATGGTGCACAACCACATAAGACAAAGGATGCTATTGTTATCGCTTCTCAGTTAGTTTTAAACTTACAACAAATTGTTAGTCGTAGAGTGAATCCAATCGATTCTGCGGTATTATCTGTAGGTTCCTTTGTTGCTAATAATGCCTTTAATGTGATTGCTGATTCCGCTAAAATCATTGGAACGGTTCGTACATTTAATGAAGATGTTCGTGATTTTATAGAAGCAGAAATAGAAAAAGTGATTAAAGGTACATGCTATGCATCTGATTGCACATATGAGTATCTCTATGATCGCGGGTACCCGGCAGTTGTCAATCATGATGTGGAAACAGACTTTCTCGTATCGTCAGCAAAACAGGTTAATGACATAAAAGCTATTCATGAAGCAGAACCGGAAATGGGTGGTGAGGATTTCGCCTACTACTTGCAGCATGTCAGAGGAACATTTTTCTTTACTGGTGCAAAGCCTGATGGTATTGAAACTCCGTACCCACATCACCATCCTAAATTTGATATAAATGAAAAAGCCATGCTTATTGCTGCAAAAACACTTGGATCAGCAGCTTTAAATTATCAAGATATGGATAGTTCCGAATTCGCAGTAAAATAATAATGGGAATATTCAATTCAAAAAATCTCCTCACTTTGGGAGATTTTTTCATTTTCATTTTTTTAATACATAATAAATAAAAATGCTCATACAATGTAGAAATGGACAAACTGTAGGAAGGGGATTAGCACATGTCATTGCCGATTTGGATTTATTTCGTTATAGCAGGAATTGTGATCAGTGCTTTCATGGCTGTAAAAACAGCTAAAGAGGACCGGGATCAGGAAATGGAATGGATTGAAAAAGAAGGCGAAGAATATATTGATAGAATGTTGGATGAGAAAGCACGAAGGGAACAAGTAAAGGATATAGGATAATTAGAAATCCATTATCCGGTAGCTGCTTCGCTAGCCAGAGACTAAGCTTGTTTAATAATTTAAATGATAATAAACTTATTCTTTCATAAAATTAAGGGACAAGGTGAAATTCAACCTTGTCCCTTTTTTATTCATTATTTAGTAGAAGTTCCAGTGCCAGATGTGTCAGCATTTAATACATTATCTAATACACCTTTTAGATCTTTATCATTAATTTTAACATTTGCATCTTTGATTTCGGTTTTCAATGCTTTCGTAATTGCTGTTTGATCCACTTTTTGCGATTTCACTTCTTGAGTAATTTGCTTTTTCATTTTCTCAAATGATTCTTTTTTCTTCTCACCAGTTAACTGAATAATGTGATATCCATACTCTGATTTAACCGGCTTACTGATTTCGTTTAGTTTTAGTGCATATGCAGCATTTTCAAATTCAGAAACCATTTTGCCAGGACCAAACCAACCAAGATCCCCGCCTTTTTCGGCAGAACCAGTATCAGTAGAATATTTCTTCGCTAAGTCTTCGAATTTTTGTCCTTCTTTTAATTTCTTCTCGATTTCATCAGCAGTTTTTTTGTCTTTTACTAAGATATGACGAGCTCTAATATCTGGTTTTACATTTTTATCGTAATAGTCTTTAAGCTCTTTATCCGTAACTTTAACATCTTTAGTTGCTGCTTTTTCTTCAAGAAGTCCTACCTTAAGTGTATTGCGAAAATCTTGCTCATCCTTATAACCATATTGTTGTAAGGCAGAATCAAATTGATCTCCTAGCTGATCTTTGGCAGCTTGAACTTGCTTATCGACATCTTTAGATGAAACCTTATATTTTTTAGATAATACTTTTTCAAAAATAAGCTGTTGTAGAACTTGCTCACCGTATTTATCTTTTAAAGCGGTATAAAGTTCATTTTGAGTGATATTACCAGCTTTTGTTTTAACAACTACATCATTACCGCTACCATTACTACCACAAGCAGCTAGTCCAACCATACTTGCCGCCAATGTAAGGGACAGTACCCATTTCTTCATTCGTAAACAACTCCCAACTGTAATTATCTTCGGTATACAAATATTAAGGGATTTTGAATGTATCCCTGCCATCTTAACTTATGAAGGAATCCTATTTTTGGTAAGAGTGCATTAATATGTATACTATCATAACATAATCTATGTTACCTTTCTTTTCTTAAAAAAGTATTAACAGATTATCCTCTTATCCTTCATAAAAATCTACAAATCATACTATAACACAATTCTTGTGAGAAAAGAAACATATTATCAGAATTCTAATGGATTTCTAATGTATATTCATATTTTTACAATAAAACTTCAACGGATGATGTGGGTAAATTTCAGACTTTCTGTGTTATTTATAGGCATTTGTTCTACACCAAATGGTCAAATGCACATAACATAAAGGGAAAGAAAAAGGGAGGTATTCAATAATGAACTTTGCAGGTGGCGGTTTCGCTTTAATTGTCGTGCTTTTTATCCTTCTAGTTATTATAGGTGCAGCTTACCTTTATTAGAAGTAGATGACAATTAGACGAATGCCTTAACGATATGAAATGGTTAGGAAAAATATAGAACAGAACCACTAGGGGAGGTGATAATGATGTCCGGTGGCGCATATGGATCTGGCTTTGCATTGCTGGTAGTGTTATTTATATTACTCGTCATTATTGGTGCAGCATGGATGTATTAAAAAACAGAAAAGGTCAGGCTATTATCAAGCAGCCTGACTAATTTTTATGTACAAAATGTTTTTATTCCTGCTATAGAATAGGAATGATTATGTTTTTTTGATTTATCATCTGCTCAACGTTGTGATTAAGCAGTAATAATTTCTACATAAGAAGAAACCAACAAAATAGTTATCAGTATATTAATGGTCATGAAAACCTTTGGCTGGCGATCTTCTGGAATTTCTTTTTGAATGCAAAGTGAATTGGTCAAACTATTAAAGGAATACAGAATAAACACAGCAAAAATAATAAAAATGGAGATCATCCAAACCCCTCCCCATATCTCCTATAAATTAGGATATCAAAATTTCACTAAAAAAGATAGATGAAAATAGCCTTACGATGAACCAATAAATCAATTATCTATTTTACACATGGAACAAGCAAATAAAATATGTTGTAAATCATGGTTGAAATGTATAAAATTTTTGGAAGTAGATATATGCTTATAAGAAAAGTGGAAATGCCTTGCTCTTTAGAGTGAGGATGAATTCCACTAGACGATTTGGCGCTATTGAAATTGAAGTACAAATTTCACCTGGAACTATACATAGACAGACTTATTATATAATTTATTTAAGGAAGAGCTTATACTTTTTTATAGGATAAAATACGAAAAAACTAATGAGGTTGGGAAATGGAGAATTTTGAGGAACGACTGAAAAGAATGGAATATTATCAATCATTACTTATCCAAATGTCAAAAAAAGAAGGTTTTGCATTTTTTCATTTAATCATTGAACATCAGTTAACCGAGGAAGATGTTGCACAATTCTTTAACCTTTGTGAAAATTTGAGCAAAGAATATGAAGAACAAAAAGCGGATAAATTTGTATTCTTTTCTCCGCTTTATGCAAATTTCAAGGAAAGACTACATCCTAAACTACAACCTAAAGAAGTAATACTCGCATGTATAGATCAAAATCTATATCCCGAATTAATGTATGTTTTAAAGAAAAATATTACTTAAGAATGCTCATTCTGTAGAGATAACTTTTTAATTTTTCCATCATCCTCAATAAATTCTGTTTCAATATTATGGAAAGATTTCTCGAAAATCTTCACAAAATCTTCCCCATAAATATTTCGTATCACAGCCATAAGTTCAATAAATTCTGGAAATTTACCGTAAAGGTTTCGAATTGGATCGGCACCTTGAAAAATAGCATGATTGGATGGGGTGAAAGATTCCATTAAGCTTAATAATATTTCTTCCCCTTCCTTCGTAATTTGAATATACGTATTTCTTTTATCATTTTCCTTTTTGGAGAATTGCAATAAACCTCTTTCCTCTAATTTTTTTGAAAAATTGAAAGCGGTCGAAACATGCATTACCCCAAACTTTGCTACATCTGAAATCGATGCACCATTAAGATGGTAGGCAATCCATAAAATATGGTGTTCATTAATATTCAAATCATAGGGCTTAATCCATTGCTGCCAATCCTTTTCTACTGTTTTCCACAACGCCTTACTTAATTGTGCAATTCTTTGGCTAAAAAGCAAAGCTTCTTTAATTGAATACTGGTCCCCTGTCATTATTTCACCCACTTTTATCTCTTTAATAACATTATGCCAATAAAACAAAAATTAATAAAGATGTAAATTGGCGAAATTTTTTGAAACAGTGCTGGAAATTAAAAAAACCCCATTAATAACGGAGTTTTTTAAGCATTTTTATTCGTTTTTAATTCTAATTCTTCAATTGTTTTTTGGATTTCTTTTAATTCATTGAAAAGTGATTGCTTAGATGGTTCTATTTCTTTTTGCCATTCGTTTATGGATGATTTAATATCGTGAATAATCTCTATTGCTATTTCTCTACCTTCTCCTGATAATTTAGAAAACGAATTTTTTAATCGGGAAAGATTTATTTTGATATCCTCTAATTTTCCCGCCAAGTCATCCGCCCTTTCTTTCAATTGAAACCGAAGTTCCTTTCCTGAGGTAGGGGCTGCTAACAAGGCAGTAATAGCACCTGCAACACTGCCAAATAGAAATCCATAAGCTAAAGTTCTTTTATTCATCGTATTCACCTCTGTTTGTTTCTAGTCATTATTATAACAGATATAGTACAACTTCTAAAAAATTTTACCTATTTTTAATATGTTAGATAATAAACATCAAATTAGAATCATTATGTAAATCGGTGATTCCTCTTCTATTTCTGGTTCACACCTACAAAAAAGCTCAGCGGAGAAAAAACATCTACCCACAACTTGTACAATTTCTATTTTTATGCCCTATATACTTGATTATAAATCATGACTGGTATTCGTGTAGCATATTGTATTTGTAGGACTTACTAATCGTATTCTTTTAGAGGAAGGGGATGGCTGCAATCACTTTTTTCTTCTTTTTCATTAGTATTCTTTTGCTAGCAGGGACGGGATTGAATATTTTTAAGCATTTACAACCAGGTTTTTATCCACCGAAAAGGGTTTTAAAACAAAGGATTAAATGGATGGGATATGGAGGCTTATTGTTTGGTTTAGTTGGTTTCATATGTTTGTGGATTTTCTAACTAAAATGGCCCCAAAATATGGGGCCATATGTTTATATTATTAAGCGTTTTTGATCATGTGAGTTCTTCTTAATACTGTTTGTACGATTGGATAAAGAATTGTCATCGCAACAGCATTAAACAATGCCCCTACTAAAACTGTTACATATAATACTAGAAAAGGGCCTGGCAAACCGACAAGCAGTAATGCCGAAGTTAAAAATACTGTACCTGAAATAATCGTACCGATAACCGTTAATACAATTGCTTTCATAACAGAAAAGCTTTTCTTGGATAATAAAATATAAAGTCCAAAGAAAATAAAGGATGTCATTAACTTATCAATGATATTTGGAACAAGTCCTCCAGGGAAACTAGTGGTTAATCCTGAAATAATCCCAGTTAACGCACCTAATAATAAAACATTTTTCTTTTCCGGAAATAACATAATTCCAAGGAACATCATAGTTAACATCATATCCGGCTTCATATTAAAAATAATCCCCGGAATAAAAGTGTGCAGCACAGTGCCTATTCCTATAAGCAGTGCCATGCTTACAAGTGATTTCGTATTCATTTCTCATCTCTCCTCAACTGTTCTCTTCTATTTTCTCTCCTACTGTGCACTCTTTGCCAGCAGCGAAAGTTAATTATATTTTATCATATATCTTTTCAGGAATGAAAGGGGAAAATTTGGTTAGTAGAACTAATTGTGGCTTTGGCAGTTTATCGGAATTATCTCTGGGTTTGGTGGAATTATCTCTGGGTTTGGCGGAATTATCTCTGGGTTTGGCGGAATTATCT
>NZ_JBYSWK010000006.1:0-148739 GCF_058781025.1 Heyndrickxia sp. FW510-T9
GGCCTTTAAGGCCAAGGCCGGTAAGAGAGGCTTTCAGCCGCAGAGCAAACCACCAGTTCACACTGGTGGTTTTGATTATATAATGAACAAATGCGCAGGACTCCATATGGTTGCGTGAAATTTAAAGTGTAGTTATCACCTTCGTAGAAAAAGGCGAGATATTAGAAACACAACGAGGTTGTTCACGAGCTATTGAAATTAGCACTTCAAATTTCACCGAGTAAAATTTGAAGTTTAATTTTACAGAGTAAAGTTTGAAGTGCCAATTTTACCTGACCCCCAAATCAATAGGGATGCGACGTTGAAATCCGCTGGCTGGTAGGCGCTGAACTAGACATAGACAACTTTTAAAAGGTTATCCACTGTTTGTGACTCCCACTGCTAAAGCCGCAAGCCCTACACCTTTCGATGTGACGGGTGGGATTCTTGCATGACTAAGCGTTCGCAATTCATTTCTGCTTTGAACAGCCTGCAAGGTTGGGGTGTCCCATCACCCCTCCTAAGACAGTACCTGTAGCATCTTAGGCTGAATAATATTTGCTAATTTCCTAAAGCACTAAAAGAGGAATGAAGAATCAAATTGATTCTCCATTCCTCTTCTAAATTAAACGATTCTTTTACGAATCTGTGCCGAAATAATGTCGATAATTGTTACCATAATAATAATTCCGTATAAAATGATTCCAACACGACTCCATGAGTGACCATTTAATGCGAATACTAATGGGGCACCGATTCCCCCCGCTCCTACGATACCAAGTATAGTCGCAGAACGGACGCTGATTTCAAATCGATAAAGTGTATAGGATAAGAACGCCGGCATTACTTCTGGTATAATTGCAAACCATAATGTTTGAATTTTATTCGCTCCAGATGCAATCAACGCTTCCCTGGCGCTGAACTCGGTATTTTCAATAGATTCTCCGAATAGCTTACCTAACATTCCAATTGAGTGAAATCCAAGAGCAAGAATCCCTGCGAAAGGTCCTAATCCTACCGCTTTAATAAAGATTAGCGCCATAATAAGTTCTGGAAACACACGAATACAACTTAGAACAAATTTACCAACACTCGAAATAGCACGATTTTTGCTCATATTCCGTGCACCCCAGAATGCAAATGGTACACATAAAACGGCAGATATGAATGTTCCTAGAACAGCAATTTCTAATGTTTCAAGAAGGGATCTAAGTAAATCCTCACCCTCAGGGTCATATATATATCCCCAATCTGGATGTGCAAAACCATTTAAGATTCCTTTTAATGCTTGTTTTGCAGAATCTTTTATTTCAATATGTGGTGCTCCCCAAAACGCCCACACATAAATGGCGACAACAATCGCAAGAATGACCCAATTCATTACACGTTTTTTTAATGGCTTTTTTATCGATATTTGGTTCATAGCAACTTCTCCCGTATCTTATTACTAACGGCATCCACAAAAATAACGACAATTAGAGTATAAATGATGATCGTAAAAACACGATCGTATTGGAAAAACCCTAATGCAGTATTTAATACTAGCCCAATACCACCTGCACCTACATACCCTAAAATAGCCGCCGCCCGAATATTGATTTCAAAGCTGTATAAGAAAAAGGACATATAGTGAGCGATAACTTGCGGAATAACACCAAAGAAAATCCATTGAATTTTATTTGCCCCTACAGCTGTCATCGCCTCAAGTGGACCAGGATCGATAGCTTCAATCGCTTCATAGAAAAGCTTCGCAATAATACCAAATGAGAAAACGGCAATTGCTACTATACCCGGAACTTCCCCGATTCCAAACACTGGCACAAAAAGTGCAGCTAATAAAAGCTCTGGAATCGTACGAATTAAGTTCATTATAAATCTGAAAACTTGGTAGATAACTGGAACTTTCACAACATTGCTAGAGGATAGAAGTGCGAAAGGAATAGCAACAATTCCTCCAAATGTTGTTCCCAATACAGCCATTCTAATAGTTTCCAGCATTTGGTCTGTGATTGAAACGAAATAACCCCAGTCTGGTGGGAACATTTCCTTTATTAACTCTATTATGTTGGGAAATCCATCCCAAAGGTCGATAAACGATATTTGGGTGCCGATAATACTCCCCCAAATAATGGCGATAATTAATATAACAGTTAAGAGTGTTTTTAATTTCATTTTTTTCGGCTTTACTGTTTCCATTATTCTGTCTCTCCTAACAGCTCGTCCTTATTAATTTCGCGTCCATAAATTTCAGAGAAAACTTCATCTGTTGCCTCTTCAACAGGACCATCATACACAACCTCGCCAGCACGAATACCAATAATTCTTGTAGCATACTGTCTAGCCAAGTCTACAAAGTGAAGGTTTACTATCGTTGTTATTCCGAGCTCTTGGTTAATTTTCTTTAAATCATCCATTACTTGTCTAGTCGTAAATGGATCAAGGGATGCAACCGGCTCATCGGCAAGGATGATTTTTGCTTCTTGTGCTAAAGCACGGGCAATCGATACACGTTGTTGTTGTCCCCCAGAAAGCTCATCAGCACGTGAATACGCTTTCTCTTGAATATTAACGCGATCTAATGCTTTCAATGAAAGATCAACATCGTGTTTTGGAAAAAGTCCAAGTAAAGTACGAATTGTTGAATGGTATGCTACTCTTCCTGACAACACGTTTCGAATAACACTAGAACGTTTAACAAGGTTGAAATTTTGGAAAATCATCCCGATATCTCTGCGAATATGGCGTAAAGACTTCCCTTTAGCTGCAGTTATTGATTTGCCATCAATGAATATTTCCCCTTCTGTAATTTCATGCAATCTATTTATAGATCGAAGAAATGTTGACTTACCAGCCCCAGAAAGCCCTACAATTACAACAAAGTCTCCCTTATTAATCGTAAGGTTTACATTTTTCAGACCTTTTGTCCCATTCGGATATACTTTTGATACATTCTTGAATTCGATCATTTTTTTTTCATTTCCCCTTCTCTTCAAAAAGTAAGTTTGAACATTGCGGGCATTAAACCCCCACTAAGCAGCTTGCTAGAGTGAGGGCTTTGTCCCAATTGTACTATCTATAAACAGATATGAATAGAAAAAAAGACAAAAAACAACAAATTACAACATTAAATGTACTAGAGAATTCTAGTAAACTCAAGTTAGTTTTTTGTAAATAATTTATAAAGCAATATTTCTATGTCTATTATATAACAAAATCCCTAAATGAACTTATTAAATATAATAAAAAAGGATGTACTTTTTTCCATACATCCTTCATAACTACACAGCTATTGGTAATATTTCCGCATTTTGCAAACGATTTCAATGCATAATCTATACTCACAAAGTTCTTAGATCATTAATAAACATTATTTTAAAATACAATAGACAACTCTCTCTTGCTTATTTTTTTCCCGATTCATTTCCTTTTTGAATTCTCTTATGGGTATTAAATTCAACTAATTCATCACTCATTACATTCTGAGTCTTCACATTGTTATTTCTTTGTGCGTTTGCATTACCATGTTTGGTTCTTCCCATGCTCTTCACTCCTTTTTTCAACTACTACATTTTGTAGTTTGATGAAAATACAAATAATTATGCAAAGGATTTACCTTTTAGAGTTTTGTTTTTTTCGCCTGTCATTTCTTTTTTTCTTTACGGTGGATGGATTAGGTTTGCTTTTCATTTTCATCTGCATGTCACCTTTAGTGCTAGGTGAGTGCTTCTTTTGATTGGTCGATACCCTTTTTTCGATTTTAAGATGGATACCTTTCTCAATCATGTCTAGATAAGAGCGATCCTTTGGAGCTACCAGAGTAAAGGCAGTGCCCGTATCTCCAGCTCTGCCTGTTCGACCAATTCGGTGAATGTAGCTTTCCACATCTTCTGGGATATCGTAATTAAAAACATGAGTTACCCCTTCAACATCGATCCCTCTTGCTGCTACATCTGTCGCCACCAACAATTGTATCTTTGCATCCCTAAATAATTTCATCACTTTCTCCCGCTTCGCTTGCGAAAGATCGCCATGCAGCTCCTCAGATAAATATCCGCGTGCTTTTAAAGCATCATTTAATTTACTTGCACGTCTCTTTGTGCGGCAAAAAATAATCGCAAGAAATGGTCGATGCTGATTAATTAAATCGCACAGAGTGTCTTGTTTCGCACGATCAGTCGTTTCGATAACAAGCTGCTTAATATCATTTACTGATATTTCCGGACTCTTCACCCGTACATCAACTGGATTCTTCATGTATTGATTGGCTATTGCTTTAATTTGCTTTGGCATGGTTGCGGAAAATAGCATCGTTTGCCGATTCGTTGATAATCCTCTGATAATATCTTCAATTTCAGGTAAAAACCCCATATGAAGCATTTGATCTGCTTCATCTAAGACAAACATTGAAACATGAGAAAGATCTATTGTACCTCTCCGCATATGATCAAGCAGTCTTCCAGGGGTTGCAACGACAATGTGGATTGCCCCTTTTAACTTCCTCATTTGCTGGTCCACATCTTGTCCACCGTATACAGCTAAGATATGGATGCCGGCTAGCTTCTCCGTTAGTTTCTTTAATTCCGCCGTAATTTGAATGGCCAATTCTCTTGTGGGAGAAACGATTAAAGCTTGTACAAACGGACTTTCTGGATTCACTTTTTCAAGTATTGGTAAAATAAAAGCAAATGTTTTTCCTGTACCTGTTTTTGCCTGTGCAATTACATCCTTTCCTTCAAGAAGAAGTGGTATTGCCTTTCGTTGAATAGGAGTAGGTTCCAGTATCCCAAGGGAGCTCAGTATCTGGTTATATTTTGAACTTACACCTAGTTTTATAAAGTCGGACAAACAGTTCACACCCTTAATTTAATCTAGTCTTTATCATTTAATCATATCATTATCTATTATAAAAAACTCTGTCCTGCTTTTGGTAAAAAGGCAGCTCATTTTCTGAGCTACCCCAATGGATCCTATGCTTTGATATTAATTCCGTACTTTTCAAACCAATAGTGGATTTGAGCAAGATAGGCAAGTAATTGTGGACCTGTCATTAATTGACCAAACCAAGGTACTTGAAAAGCTTTCCCTTCCGATTCGATAATCTCTTGTAATTTTTCTCTTTTAAATAGCTCATAAAGAATCGAATTTTTATCTTCTAATATTTCATTTAGCCAGTTTTTCACTACTAGAGTATACGCTGGGTTATGTGTTTTAGGATAAGGGCTTTTCTTTCTATATAAAATCTCATTAGGTAATATTCCTTCCAATGCCTTTCGTAAAATACCCTTTTCCTGATTACCGTACATTTTCACTTCCCATGGAATATTCCATACATACTCTACAAGACGATGATCTGCAAATGGGACGCGAACCTCTAAGCTTGCCCCCATACTCATTCTATCCTTACGATCTAATAACGTAGTCATGAACCATGTCATATTTAAATAAAACAACTGCCGCCTTTTTGCTTCTATAAGGCTTTCACCATCAAGTACTGGAGTTTCCTTTACCGTACTCTCATATTGTGTCATTACATAATCCTTCAAGTTAAGCTTTCGATTCCAATTATCCTTTAATAAACCAACGCGTTCATCCACTGAGCGCATCCATGGAAATCCTTCGCGCTCCAAATCATCCTTGCGATAAAACCACG
This sequence comes from Heyndrickxia sp. FW510-T9, assembly GCF_058781025.1. NCBI lineage: Bacteria > Bacillati > Bacillota > Bacilli > Caryophanales > Bacillaceae > Heyndrickxia > Heyndrickxia sp. FW510-T9. The sequence goes on from NZ_JBYSWK010000006.1 coordinate 5,630, forward strand.
GATATCCTCCAAATATTTCATCTGCACATTCACCAGATAAACTTACGACGAAATCATTTTTAATTTCCCTGCAAAACCATAGTAATGACGAATCTACATCGGCCATCCCAGGGGTATCTCTCACAAGGACTGCTTCCTTTAAAAATTCAGTAAGATCCCCTATACTAATGAGACAATGATGATGCTTTGTTCCGAACGTTTTTGACATGAGATCTATCCAACTGCTATCTGCATCTGGCTGAAATTCATTCGATTTAAAATTTTGATCATTTCCTTCATAATCGATGGAATACGTGTGAAGTGGTCCTTTTCCTTCTGCTTGGAAATGATTAGATGCTATTGCGGTAATGGCACTCGAATCTACACCACCTGATAAAAAAGTACAAATAGGTACATCTGAAACTAATTGTCGTGTGACAGCATCTGTAAATAATGAACGTACATTTATCGCCGTTTCTTCCACACTATCTGTATGGAATTCACTTTTCACATTCCAGTATCTCCAGATTTTCAATCCATTTTTTGAAAAAGTTAATGCATGGGCCGGCTTTAATTCTTGAATCCCAATAAATATTCCATGTCCTGGTGTTCTTGACGGACCAAGTCCAAGTATCTCTGTCAAGCCGTCCATTCCAATTTCCGCTTTCATTTCTGGGTGTGCCAATATCGCCTTTATTTCAGAGCTAAAAAGAAAACGTCCGTTTTGTTCAGAATAAAACAATGGCTTCACACCCATACGATCTCTGGCCATAAATAAATGCTGTCTTTCTTCATCCCATATACCAAATGCATATATACCATTTAAAAATTGAACACAATCCTCTTTCCATTCCAGATAGGAAGTCAAAAGCACTTCTGTATCAGAATGACCTTGAAACTGATACCCTTTTCTTAATAGTTCTTTTCTAATATCCTCTGTATTGTAAAGTTCACCATTATAGCATATTGTGTAGGAGTATTCACCTTTTGTACGGGTCATTGGTTGAATGCCCCCTTTAGGATCCACAACAACCAATCGCTTATGTCCGAAAGCGGCATGTGGTGTTACCCATACATTCGTGTCATCAGGGCCACGCTTCGCTAATGTTTCGGTCATTTTTAGCAAGACCTTATACTCTGTTCTTAAATCCCCCAGGTAATCAATCCATCCGGCAATACCACACATAAAGTATCATCCTTCCAGTTATTCATAAAAAACTATACTTATCGTATGAGCATTAGCCTATATGGAAAGTTGTACTAGAGTAAAAAAAGCAATGTCTTTCCTACCCAAGTGATTGAAAAAAGGAAATGCAGGGGAACAGTACAAAATAGTGACCAAACGGCACGATTTTATGCTTCAGCAGCACGAAACTATGTTTGAGCCGTGCAAAAATGTATGTAAACAGCACGTTTTAGCTCTTTTCACCTACAAAACTCCATTAAAAAACACCCAATTCTATGTGGGTGCTTACTAATTTCGAGCAGACCTAGGCTTTCTAAATAATTGCTTCACAACTTCTGAAAAAACAATGCCAATAGCAATTGCGCCCGACAGCATAAATGCCTTTGCTGCTAATTGGATGGCCGAATTATAGTCATTTTCAACAAAGTGCCTCATTGCATCATAAGCTCGTCCGCCAGGAACCATTGGAATAATACCAGATACACTAAAAATAATAATCGGTTCCTTATATATTCGAGCAAAGGTTTGGCTAATAATTCCTACTATAAAAGCCGCAATAAACGTAGCAATGACAGAATCTGTATGGAGGTATATGGTAAGAGCAATATATACGATCCATCCGAGCATACCTACAAGTCCACATAATAAAAGCTTACTACGCGGAACGTTAAAAATAACCCCGAACGCTGCGGTTGAAATAAAGCTGGTTACAAGCTGTCCAAGCATCATCATCAACTTTTGCCACTCCTTTCTTACATAGGCTTTTTTCTTAAATTTTGTTGTTTTTAAAGGCTCTTTTCTTAAACTATGTTGCTTTTATATTAGAAAATCATATAAACTGCTTCATTCACCTTTAGAATAGGTATCTTTTTTAAGAAAAGATGCCCCGAAGCTAGTCTATGTTAGGATTCAAAACAAATTGCGAAAAGCAACAATTTATTCGAAAACAGCCTTTTTAAAAGAATACTTTACAATTTTCGAGATAGTAATCGATGCATTCAAAGAATAAATGCCAAAAGATTTTTCCAAAATAACGAAATCTAACTCCATACTAAAGCATCTTACCTAAAGGAAAGCACTACTGCGATTCCTGCTCCTATTGCAAATGCTGTTAAGAAGGCTTCTGCTCCTTTGGAAATTCCAGCAACTAAATGCCCCACCATTAAATCCCGGATAGCATTCGTGATTAATAACCCTGGTACCAACGGCATTACAGAACCTATAATAATTTTATCTATTTCGGTACCTATGCCTATTTTTACAAACAGGGCCGCAACTAATCCCAGGATAAACGAACTTAAAAATTCAGCAAAAAAACGTATTCGCGCAATCTTGTCAAAATATAACAGACCAAGATATCCTATTCCACCTGTAATCATCGCCGGAATAAAATCCTTCCACTGACCTTGAAACATGATAAGAAAACAACCGCTTGTCAAAGAGGCGGCCGCAATTTGAATCCATATTGGAAATTTATAATCCGCTTTCTCTGCTTCCTTTAATTTTTGATAGGCTTCCTCTAACTGTAGTTCGCCGCTAGCAATTTTCCTCGAAATACTGTTAACTACCGTGACCTTTTTTAAATCCGTGGATCGCTCCTCAATCCTCACTAACTTTGTCGGTTCCACCCCATCAATGGAAAATATAATTCCTGTTGGGGTCACAAAACAATGAGAACCATATATTCCGAATGCATTCGCAATTCTAGTCATCGTATCCTCCACACGATACGTTTCCCCACCACTTTGCAGCATAATTTTCCCCGCAAGTAAACATACATCTACAACTTTATATGTCTCACTATATTCTCGTTCCATTTTTTACTCCTATACATTCATATTCATGAAATCCTTTATCATCTTAAAGGAAATACGAGTTATTTATCAACACAATTTTTTATAGTGTTTCCGAATTAATTGTTACATTTCTTCAATTGTTTTAAATCCTAAACAATATTGGATTCGGGGCACCATTTCTTATTCATTTCTAATCCAAATATGGTCTTTACCAAGAGTCTTTATATGCAAAGGCATCAAAGTTTAAGAAAAGAGCCTTTCTTAATGTTACTATACCGTTTGTTACAAATAAAAACGAGGCTTATTTTATAGCCTCGTTCGTTGAAGTGAATAATTATTCATTTACCAAAATTTGATGATCCTTTAAAACATATTCTACATTATAATCAGGTAGCAGTTGAACCCCTGATTTTGGTTTTAATCTTTCCGGATTAAAACTGTGTAATGGTATCAAAATTTTCGGATCAATTTGATCGACAATGTATTTCAAATGGTTAGGAATAGCATGACCGGATGTTCCGATAAAATCATAACTAATTTCCATTTTACCTAAGAGTTTCTTCAAATTATCAAACGCAGGATCAAAAGCTCCTAATGGTACACCATTGGAATGAATGTATAGCCCTTCGTTTACATGGATATCAAATAACTCTAAGACATTTTCATATGTGTTTTGCACAAAATATTGTCCTGGATTTTGATTGATTTCTTCTGCTTGGATTGTTTGATACTTATTTAATAAGTCAGCCTTCCAAACTGGTAAAGTGCCTGTTTCTTCTTCAAAAACAGTATCAGAAGATTTATAAACAAGAAAGTTATCATCATTCGTTAAAGCATCAAGTAAATACGCTGTTTCAGGTTCATAAACAGCTTTTCTAGAAGAAGCTTGAGCTGCTTGGATAATCCCTAATAACCTGTCAATATTACGATGATATACATTAAAAATCCCAAGACCAGTTGTCTCTTTCAACCTCTTACTCATTTGCTCTGGTATTGTTATTTCCGTTAACATTCCCTCAGGAAGGGTATTATCCACAACAATCGCCGCTCGCAATTCTTCTACACTTCCCAATGTGGTTCCTTCCATAATAAGAGCATCAAGCCCCAGCTTCTTCACTTCATTTATAAAATGCTCTATTCTTTCAGGGTTTTTCCCATGTAGTCTTAAATCACCTGTATAAACAATTGATCCATCTGGAGTTTCGATATGAAATGCACATGCCCCAGGGATATCGTGGTCAACTTGGATTGGAGTAATTTTAATTTGCCCTATTGTGAATGGCACACCATATTCACATGTTTGATAATCACGATCTCCAGGAACACCTTCACCTATTACTTCTAAAGCACTATAAAGTTTATGACTTTCTTTTGTTACGTAGACTGGAATAGAAGGAGCAATTAATCCCATTGCGCCGATGTGATCGAGATGGAGATGTGAAATGATGACTGCCGTTTCCTGATAATAGCTTTCAGCAGGAATCAACTCTTGATTTTTGCCTAGACTCTTTGTAGAATAAATCCCATCGATAGGGGGGATTAGCTTTAACTTTAAATTGTCACGTACCATTCCATGAAGACGTTTTTTTATTTGTCCGTCAAAAATATTCGCTCCTGGGTTAAAGGTCATACCAAAATCAAAAATAACACGCGCATCTTTATACTCCACGGTAACAACTGTACCGCCAATAGTCTTTAATCCACCCCAAAATCGTATTTTTGTGTGTTCTAACTGTTTTTCCATTTATTAGGTCACCTCATTTGTTTCATTGAGTTTTTTCAATAATTAATGCTTAACGTCATTTGCTATTTTCTTACCGAGTTTATATTTTTTTCACCCAAATTTCGGTGTTATTTAGAATTTTGGGTATAAAAGCAACAAAATTTAAGAAAAGAGCCTTCACTGAAAGAAGAAGGGAACCATATAAGAGTCCCCTTTTCATTGTGTATTTAACTGTTATTGTTTCGCTTTATCTAAAGCATCTTGTGAATCTTTGGTCGCAGTCGCCAGACCTTGGTCAACTGTTTTTTGTCCAAGCAACACAGCTTGTACTGCATTAGAATAAGCTGTTTGCATTGCATATGCACCATCGATATGTGGGAAATAATAACCAGAATCGAACTGTGCTTCAGCCGCTGCATAATTAGGATTTTGCGCAATAAATTGCTTCCAATCAGCATCACTTAAAGCAGATTCACGTACTGGAACATACCCTGTGTTTTTAGCCCAGAAAATAGTTTCATCTTTACTTGTAAGGAATTTCATATATTCCCAAGCAGCAAGTTTTTGTTGATCTGTCGCTGAATCGAATACTACAAGATTTGTTCCTTGGAATTGTGTAGATGCTTTTTCACCCTTTGGAAGTGGAGCAGTCGCCCAATTAAAATGTCCTTTTGTAGCAGCGCCTACAAATGGTATTCCTGCTGAAGAACCAATATACATCGCTACATCTTCGCGACCAAATGGATCTGACATATAATTATCTTCTCCTGCTAATCTAGCAACCTTTTTCTTATTTACCATATCATTTAAAAATGTTAAAGCTTTCTTACCTTCATCAGAATTAAACGCTACTTTATTGTTGTCTACATCTACAAATTGGCCTCCCGCTTGTTGAACCCATGTAGGAAAATCAAGACCAATGGAATTTTCGAAGCCTAGCCCGACAACTTTTCCTTTCGTAAGCGTTGCTGCAGCACTTTCAAGTTCATCCCATGTTGTAGGAACATTTACATTATTGTTTTTGAACATATCAGCGTTGTAATAAAGAACTTCTGTACTTTTATTAAATGGTACACCATAGTATTTTTCATTCCACATATTTTCTTCACGGAAAACTGGTACGATATCGTTTAGATCAGCATCTGACCAGCCTACTGTTTTATTAGTAATATACGGCGTTAAATCCGTTATTAAATTATTATGAATATATTCTTGCATCCAATCTTCATAAGCTTGTCCCATAACTGGTGAAGTATGTGACTTCGCTGCTGCCATTAACTTTTTATTAAGGTCGCCATAATTACCTTGATTTACTAACTTAACCGTAATATTTGATTGTGACTTGTTAAATTCATCAGTCATCGTTTTTAATGTTTTTTCTAAGTCGCCACTCATGGCATGCCAGAATTCAATTGTTACAGGCTTATCAATTTTTGTCGGGATTTTTGCAGCACTCTCTTTTTCATTTGTCGATGGTTTTTTTGCTGTTGAACAAGCACCAAGACTTAACGCCAACATAAAAACTAAAAATAATGATACAATTTTTTTCATTATTGCTAACCTCCAAGTTTTTTATAAAGGGCTGTTTTACTATTTATAAATTGCTATAAATACTAATTTAGACTTAGTTCTGGGGCATTTTTTCTTAAATAAGTTATTCATTCTTAATCAAAATAAGGATGTTTATGAGGTTCCTTTCTACAAAAACAACACAGTTTAAGAAAAGAGCCTTTGATAAAGATAATGTCTGTATAATCCATTAGCACACTAAGGGCAAACCACCCCCTTCAATGTCCGTCCTTTTACCCCTTAATACCAGCTCTTGCAACACCTTCAATGATATATTTTTGTAAAACAATATAGAGAATGATCATCGGCAAAATAATCATAGTGGAAGCTGCCATTAACAATTGATATTTCGTTCCAGTATCCGTACTAAAAGCTATTAATCCTACCGGTAAAGTCCTCATTTTTTCAGAGTTAGTAACAATTAATGGCCACATAAATGCATTCCAGCTTCCGATCGCTTTCAATAATGCAATGGTGATTAAAGCTGGTTTTGCAAGAGGTACCATGACGGACCATAAGAAACGGAAATCACTACAACCATCTATTTTCGCAGCAAAAGAAAGCTCCTTTGGTATCGAAAAGAAGAACTGGCGCAGTAAAAAAATTGAAAAAATACTCGCTATCCAAGGTACAATTAACGCTTCATAATGATCAATCCATCCTAAGTTTGCTAATGTTACAAAGTTTGGAATTAATAATACTTCACCCGGAACCATCATGGTTCCTAGTAAAATAGAGAATATAATATCACGACCATAAAAGTTAATTCTTGTAAAAGCATAAGCAGCAAGAATCGTCGTAATCAACTCACCTACCGTACTTGCAACAAGAACGATGATACTATTTAAAGTATAACTAGCAAAAGGAGCTGCAGCCCAAGCCTTTGAAAAGTTACTCCAATGAAAAATAGAAGGAATCCATTTTGGAGGCATAATCATCACTTCATTAGCTGCTTTTAAAGATGTACTTAACATCCATGCAAATGGCAACAGCATCAAAATACCGCCAATAATCAATAATAGATAAATAAAACCTTTAGAAAGGGCTTCTCTTTGCAACCTTTTCCCTCCTTACGATTAATTATCGTTGTTTTCCTACAGATTATTTCTTTTCGTAAATTGTTAAAATCTTAATGTAGACTCAGTTTTGAGGCATCTTTTCTTAAAGAGCTAATCAATCTTAACCGTAATAAGAATTTTTATAGGGTTTCGTCTAAAAAAAGTAACATTGTTTAAGAATAGAGACTTAATAATTCACTTTCTTTTTGCCAATATAAAGTTGAATTAGCGTAAAAATAAAGATTACTAAAAACAAAATATAGGCTGCTGCGGAGGCAACACCGAAGTTCCATTCTCCGTAAAATTTATTAAATATATAGTAAACAATTGTCTCTGCACTGCCTGCTGGTCCTGGTTGTCCGCCAAAAAGCGCAAAAACTTCATCGAAAACTTTAAACGAATTTATAATAGAAACAATCGAGATAAAAAAAGTCGTAGGTGATAATAACGGAACCGTAATATTCTTAAACCTTTCCCATGCACCTGCACCATCTATTCTAGCTGCTAAATAGTACTGTTTATTGATATTCTGTAATCCGGCTAAAAAAATGATGATATTATAACCGAGACCTTTCCAAATTGCTAAAATAATTAAGGATGGCATTGCCCACTTAGGATCGGTTAACCATTTAACCGGCGATATTCCCACCAAATGAAGTCCGTAATTCAACACACCATATTGACTGTGAAAAATCCATCGCCACACAATCGAAACTGCTACAACAGAAGTAACAAACGGGATAAAATAGACGGTTCTAAATAATCCCCGAAACTTAATTTTTTGATTTAATAACGTAGCAATAACCAAAGAAATGATGATTGAAAGTGGAACTACACCGACAACAAAAATTAAGGTATTTTTCATAGAATTCCAAAATTCAGGATCATGAAAGATATATACGTAGTTATCCAAACCTCTTGCATAAACAAGATCTTTGAAATAATCATAGTCAGTATAAAAACTCATTAAAAAGGACTTAATAATTGGGTAAATATTGAAAATTCCAATGATTAACAATGCCGGGATAAGATACAGAATTCCCTTGATTGTTTTTTTCATTGTTGGTTTTTCGTTCAAAATATAGCCCCCCCTATCCTTCCTGATGAAGCAAGTTTTCATCATTGCTTACATTAAATAAATGGGCGCGCCCAGGACGAATCCCTAATTTTACAACGTCCCCTTTATCGATTTGGAGATCCGGAGAAACAATTGCTCTTACATTCATTTGTCCAACCTTTACATTCAGTAGGCGATCTCTACCAATTCGCTCAACCATAACAGTCTCCGCTTTGATGCCCTCTTTTGCTGGATCAGTCTCGACAAAAAAGTCCTCAGGTCTTACACCTAGTTCATATTTTTTATGTACATCTAACTCAGTTTGTATAGGAAGATCTAACTTTAAAATATCGTCAGTTTCTGGAATGACTATTTTTTTCAAGTCCTCTGATAGTTTAATAGGGAAGATATTAATAGGCGGATTTCCTAAAAATTGTGCAACAAATTTATTTTTCGGATAATCGTACATATCTTGCGGCGGACAAAATTGTTGTTTCTTCCCATCCTTCATAAGCAAAACTTTATCAGAAATACTCATTGCTTCCTCTTGATCATGAGTAACAAATATAGTGGTGATGCCGACCTCTTGTTGTATGCGCTTTATTTCCTCACGCATCTCTAATCGTAGCCTTGCATCTAAATTGGATAATGGTTCGTCTAAAAGCAGTAATTTTGGTTTCTTAACGAGGGCTCTAGCAATGGCAACACGTTGTTGCTGACCACCTGACAATTGTCCAGGCTTACGTTCTAATAAATGATCGATTTGAACGAGACGAGCCATGTCTCGCGCTCTTTCTTCTGCTTTTTTTTGCGGCACTTTTGCCATTTTTAATGGAAACATAATATTTTTGAGAACAGTTAAATGAGGGTAAAGTGCATAGTTCTGAAATACCATACCAATTTCTCGGTTTTCTGGTTGAATTTTGTTCACTACCCGATTACCAAAATATAATTCACCTTCTGTTGGTTGGTATAAACCGGCTAACATAAACAAAGTTGTGCTTTTCCCACACCCACTCGGTCCTAATAATGATACTAGCTGACCTTCTTCTATTGTTACATTTAAGCGATCAACTGCAGTCATATCATCGAATTTCATGGTGATATCCTTCAGTTCAATTTTCAATAGAATACCTCCTCATAAAGGTTAAATAATTTCATTTCCTATTTTATCAAATAACCGACAAATTTTTATTAAAATTTTGTAAAATTTTATCGCTTTTTATAATTTTTTGTAGTATGATAAAATGTTATAAGTGTACATATTGATAAATAAGCAAAAAAATAACACTCTAAAAATAGAGTGTCATTCAATGGATTTTACCATTATAACTCGCTTCTACAATACTTCTTTCTGTGCAAATTGGCTGTTATAAAGATCGGCATAAAAGCCACCTTTAGCAAGGAGTTCCTCATGATTTCCTTTTTCTACTACATCACCATGGTTCATAACTAGAATGAGATCTGCATCTCGAATAGTTGACAAACGGTGAGCAATGACAAAGCTTGTTCTACCATCCATCAATTCATTCATTGCTTGCTGAATAAGAATCTCAGTTCTTGTATCGACACTACTTGTCGCCTCATCCAGAATAAGAATAGCAGGATTCGCTAAAATCGCCCTCGCAATCGTCAGCAACTGCTTTTGTCCTTGTGAAATATTTGATGCTTCTTCATTTAAAATGGTCTCATATCCATCTGGAAGGGTACGAATAAAATGATCGGCACGGGCTGCTTTAGCCGCACGGATGATCTCATGCTCCGATGCATTTTCACGGCCATAGGCAATATTTTCCCTAATCGTCCCATTAAACAGCCATGTATCTTGCAGTACCATTCCAAACATGCTTCGCAAATTCCCTCTTTTTAACTCGGTAATATCGACACCATCAATAGTAATTTTTCCTTCATTAATTTCATAAAATCTCATCAATAAATTAATAAGGGTTGTTTTCCCCGCACCAGTAGGACCTACAATAGCAATGGTTTGGCCTTTTTTCACATTAATATTCATTCCTTTAATGATGGTTTCATCTTCCTTATATCCGAAGACGACATTTTCAAAAGAGACATTACCATTAGGGATTTGGATTACTTTTGCATCTACAGCTTCCGGAATTTCTTCTTGCTCATCTAGAAGTTCAAAAACACGCTCCGCAGATGCAATGGTTGATTGAATGATATTCGCAATTTGCGCTGTTTGCGTGATTGGTTGTGAAAACTGTCTAGCGTACTGGATGAATGCTTGAATATCCCCAATTTTAATCGCTCTTTTTGTAACAAGGATTCCACCGACAACAGACACAAGAACATATCCGATATTATTAACGAATGCCATAAGCGGCATAATAATTCCAGAAATAAATTGTGCTTTCCTGCCTGATTCATACAACCTTTCATTAATGGTGTTAAAGTCTTTAATCGACTTTTCCTCCCTGCCAAACGCCTTCACAATTTGATGCCCTGTGTACATTTCCTCGACATGACCATTTAACTCACCTAAAGCCTTTTGCTGTCCCATAAAAAACTTCTGTGACCGCTTTGCAATTCCAGTAGTCGCCAAAATACTTAATGGCAAAGTTAAGACAATAATAAGGGTCATTAACGGACTGATTGTTAGCATCATAACGATAACACCGATAAGCGTCACAATCGCAGTGATGAGCTGCGTTAAGCTTTGCTGTAAGGTATTGCTAATATTGTCCATATCATTAACAACACGGCTAAGTACTTCACCATGTGTTCGGGAATCAAAAAATTTCAATGGGAGTCTCGTTAATTTTCCGTTTACTTCCTTACGTAAATCATAGACTGTTTTCTGAGCAACCCCTGCCATCACATATTGCTGAATATAACTAAATAAGGAGCTGAAAATATAAAGTCCTGCTAAGACCAACAGGATGTGCAAAATGTAGCCAAAATCCACTTCCGCACCTGGTACTCCTTTCATTTTCATCATCATGCCTTCGAACAATTTCGTAGTTGCATTACCCATTAATTTCGGGCCGATTATAGTAAAAACAGTGCTCAAAATCGCCATGAAAAACACAGTAATTAAGCGGCCTTTATGCGGTTTTAGATAACCGATTAGACGTTTAAATGTATCTTTAAAGTTTTTTGCCTTCTGTACTGGCATTCCAAAACCATGTCCATGCCCTGGGCCAAATCCCCTTCTCGGCTGTGGGGCATTACGGTTATATTTTTCACTCATGCGATCTCCTCCTCTGACAACTGTGAGGATACAATTTCCCGATACACTTCACATGTTTCCATCAATTCTCTATGGTTCCCGATTCCAGCCATTTTTCCCTGATCCAATACGATAATTTGATCAGCATCCATGACCGTACTTACTCGTTGTGCAACGATCACAACCGTTGCGTCGCCAGTTTCCTTTTTCAATTCAGCACGTAATTTGGCATCTGTTTTAAAATCAAGTGCTGAAAAACTATCGTCAAATAAGTAAATTTCCGGTTTCCTTACAAGGGCTCTTGCAATGGAAAGTCGCTGCTTTTGTCCGCCAGATACATTCGTACCACCTTGTGCCAAGACAGATTCGAAGCCATCCTTCATTTCAGAAATAAATTCTGTTGCTTGTGCTATTTCTGCAGCATGCACAATATCATCGTGATCCGCACTATCATTTCCATAGCGAATATTTTCGGAAATAGTTCCTGTAAAAAGTACCGCCTTTTGTGGAACGAGACCGATTTTTTCTCTTAACGCTTCCTGCGACATGCTACGTACATCCACATCATCCACCAATACCTTGCCATGACTTACATCATAGAATCTTGGAATTAAATTAATCATTGTGGATTTTCCCGAACCAGTTCCTCCAATGATCGCCGTCACCTTCCCTGGTGTAGTTTTAAACGATAGGTTTGAAATTGCCGGATTTTCTGCTCCAGGGTAGCTGAAAGTCACATCTTGAAACTCAATATATCCTTTTTTATCATGTGCTTTTTGAACTTGTTCCGCATCCTCGATAGTTGGTTGAATATCAAGTACTTCATTAATACGAACAGCGGATACCGAAGCACGCGGAATCATGATGAACATCATTGATAACATGATTAACGAAAACATAATTTGCATAGCATATTGAATAAAAGCCATTAAGTCCCCGACATGCATATCTCCATTATTAATTCGAATTCCACCGAACCAGATAATGGCAATTGTGGAGAAGTTCAGAACAAGCATCATGATTGGCATTAAGGTAGCCATAATTTTATTTACTTTAATTGCCGTTTGGGTCAAATCTGCATTCGCATCATCGAAACGCTTTTTTTCATAATCGATACGATTAAACGAACGGATGACACGAATTCCCGTCAGATTCTCACGCAATACAAGGTTTAATTTATCTAATTTTTTTTGCATAGCTTTAAATAACGGTATTCCTTTTCTTTGAACAAGAAGAATTGCAACAAATAGAACCGGCAGTGAAACAACAAGTACTAACGAAAGCTTTGCATCCCTTGAAACAGCCATAATTATTCCGCCGATACACATTAATGGTGCCATAGCCATCATACGCAGCATCATAATTAGTACTTGCTGAACTTGATTAATATCATTAGTTGTTCTCGTAATAAGGGAGGCTGTTCCTACTTGGTCAAATTCATTAAGTGAAAAGCTCTCTACATGGCTAAAAACCTTCGTACGAAGATTCTTACCGAAACTTGATGCGACCTTTGAAGAATAGAAACTCGCAATAATCGAACACACTGCTCCTATACCAGCAATTAAAAGCATCCATCCACCAGTTTTTAAAATATACGGTTCGTCACCGTTTACTACACCTTTATCAACAATATCTCCCATTAAGGACGGAAGATATAAATCGGAAAGCGAGCGAAGGAAAACCAATATAATAACAAATCCAATTAATAATCGGTAAGGCTTAAGCTGCTTAAACAAACGCATCATATAATATGATCATCTCCATTCATCCCGTGTAGAATTAGAATCATTATTGGAAAAGTACTGGATTGTCTCGGAAAGCAACTCGGCAAGCTGCCTGCTTTTCTCTTCCCCAAAATGGTCAATTAATCCTTGAAGTTTTTTTAAATTTGCGTCTACAACCATTTTTGTAACCTTTTCTCCTTCTTCTGTTAACGTCACCTGAACCGACCTTCTATCATTTGGGTCTATACGACGCTCCACGAGCCCATCCGCTTCTAAACGGTTAATTATTTGTGTAACAGATGGTGCTGTAACTTGAAGATACTTACTTAAACTAGATACTGTTAAATCAACTCCATGATGCTTTTTCGCCGATTTAATCATAAACAACATTTTGTATTCACTTGGTTTTAACCCTTTATATGCTTTCGGTCGAAAATGATTTCGAAATTGCATTAATGAATGAAGAAGCTGTTTAGCAATTGGATTATTTTCTTCCATTTTCTCACCTCATTTTTCAAATTAGTTTAGTTACTAAATAATTAAGTAAACTAATTATATTCCTCTAATTGATTATCGTCAATAAATTGTTTAAATGGCCTTTAATCGACCTTCTTTCGTTTTTCAACTAGTACGTTACTATTCTGTACGTTGAGTATATGATTCTTATATGAACTGAATATGAACTATAAAAATTGAAAAAAAAAAATCCCAAGGCTTAGAACCTGGGATTTACCTGTTTATTCACTGTTGCTAATTGACGGTAAATTTTCCTACTAATTGGAGCATAAGATTTTACACCATTTTGTATGTTGGAAATTAATACCACATACTCATTTCCACCCTTAGAAAAGGTATTCATTCCATTCCATCCTGGCAACACACCGTGGCTGGAATAATTTCCTGGTGGTACACTCCAACCTTTTCGATTAATATACCAGCCATATCCGTACCTAGATATACTATGAGGGGTAAACATTTGCTTATAGCTTTCTCTAGATATGAGTTTCCCTGATTGTAGAGCATGATCAAATTTATATAAATCATACGGAGTGGAATATATATCTCCGCAGCCAAACACTTGTGAAAAATCCTGTAATCTTGGAGTGTAAATAATCCCCATCTTTAACTTATAACCAGTAGAATGATATTTTACTTTTTTCAAATCACTTCCAAACCCAGAATGACTCATCCCTACTACGTTGAAAATATGCTCTTTAATATATTCATGTAAAGGCATTCCACTTACTTTTTCAATTACATACCCAAGAATGGAATAGTTCGCATCCGAGTATCCCCACTTCGTTCCAGGAGTAGATTTGAGATGTTCCGCTGATTTCCCAATATCGCTAATAAGCTCTTCTCTAGATACCCTTCCCCCAAATTCATTACGTACAGGAATGCCGGAAGTGTGTGTCAGTAAATTATATAATTTTATTTCCTTTGCATGTGGAAAAGAAGGGAGATAGTTGGATAAAGGTTCATTTATATTCACTTTTCCGGCTTGTTGTAGTTGCAAGAAGGCTGTAGCAACAAAAGATTTCGTTATAGACCCAATATAGTAAACGGTATGAGGGTTATTGGGTATTTTTTTACTTTGATTAGCATAACCGTACCCTTTATTTACGATAACCTTACCATTTTTTACAATAAACGCTGAACCGTTAAAATGGACCTTTTTCAAGTATTTATCAATTTTTTTATTAGTTGAAACTCCTTTACTAGGAATCTTTTTCGGCACTCTATATTTTTCACCAGATGTGATGATACTTTTTATGGTCTGTACATCCTTTGCAGTTATAAAATGCTTAGAAGAACGTTGGTGAACAAATACGGCAGCTACTACTGCAAATATAAGACAGATAAGAACAGTAAATCGCAACCGACTCTTTCTTGTTTGAGTTGATTTATCTCTAAAATTATTATGCATATTCTCGCTCCTCATAATGGTAAAAATATCCCTTAAAAAATGTGAGTGTAAAATCTATTCTTACCTTATAATAGACGTTCGATTCGACTTAAAGGTTCTCTTAAATCAAAAATTATTTATTTCTATTTTATTTTTCATTTAAATGATCAGCACATCACTCAGGACAGTAAATATCCTACTTCTGAATAATATATTTCAGGCAGTTTCGGACATAATTCAGGCGATTCGAAGAATAATTCAGGCACTACATACAGGACATAATTCAGGCGCATCAAACATTAATTCAATCAAAAAGCAAAAAAGCCAAGCATTATACTTGGCTCTTTTGTGGGCGTGTAAGAACTGTACTTTCTAATTCTTTCTGTTTAAGTCCATCCCTCATGATAAATGGATAGAATACTAAACCGACTACAAATAGTCCAATTCCTAAAAAAAATGTTTTCATGTCGGCAGTACCTGTTTTAATAACCCATATAGAATATATAATTGCGAAAGAAGTTATAATTCCATCCAATTTCCTTGATCCTCGTATTGTATCGTATGTTTCTCCTGTAATAACAAGCTTTAATTGGTAGATTGCAGATACTAGGTACGGAATTAAATATGCTAATGTCGCTACAACAATAGCAAAATTGTAAGCCTCTGAAACCGTACCTGAAATAGTAGAAAAGAGAAATACTTGTGTCATGATATTTGTAATAGATAATGATTTTATTGGACTGCCAGATTTATTTGTTTTTGCAAAGAAAGATGGAAATAATCCAACCTTTGCTGCTTGATACGGCACTTCTGAGCTCACTACAATCCAACCGACTGTAGATCCAAATAATGATACAAGCGCCAGCAATGCCATCAAATACGTTCCACTATGTCCAACTACCATACCTAATGCATCTACTAATGGTTTTTGTGATTCCTTTAATTGTTCTTGTGGCAATGCACCCATTGTTAATAAAGTAATCCCAATGTAAATAAGAAGAGAGATAACTAGACCAATCATCGTCGCTTTTTTTACATCATTTTGTGACTTAGCACGGTTCGATAACATAACAGCTGCTTCAATACCAACGAAGGCCCAGAGTGTTGAAATTGCTCCAGCATTCACTTGTCCACCTAAGCCAATCTTATTACCTGCCATATCGACAAATGCCTTTGCATTCCCGAAATTTGCTACATCAAATACAAAAACCGTGAAGATTACAAATAGTAGAAAGCCGAGCACCTTCGTAATCGTAGCCATTAGATTTAATTTCCCAGCACCGTTGAAGCTTTTTGAAAGAATATATTGAATTCCCCATAACATAATGGTACAGACTATAAACGTAATAAGCTTCCCGTACTCAAGTTGAAAGCTTCCGATCGAAAATAATATTTTCCTACTTTGCATAATTGGGAAGAATGTTGTTAAATACCCCGCAAAGGAAATGATAACAGATGCTGTTGCAGCCCAGTTTGCTGCCCAGTATCCCCACGCCATACTAAAACCGGCTACTTTTCCCACTTTTGGTGAAGAAAATAAATTTTGTGCATAGCTTTGCGGACCTGCTTTTAACTCTTGCTTTCTAGTTGCTAGATTCCCAAATACTAACGCTATCATAAAAACCCCAAGCCCTGTTGCTAACCATGCAAGCGTCGACCCCCTCGGACTAGATACTTGCGCGAGATTTGCAGGAAGCATAAAAATACCTCCGCCTACCATATTACCAATTACAAATGTGGTTAAAACCCATAACCCCCATTTTTTCGTTTCCATTTTTTATCACCCTTCTGAGATGTCTTTGTATAAGTTCATGGACTTAGTATACTTCAATTCTCTATCATGGTAAAGTGATAATATACTAAAATGTTTATGGTAAATATAGCTAGTAGCTCGAATAATAGACCAAAAGAAAAACCCACAAGTCAAATTAACTTGTGGGTCTTTTGATTTGTCCAACGGATGTACAAGGCGCTTGCGCTTTTCTTACTTCCATTGTTGCTCCATCGCTTGATCTAAATAAACCCAACCTTTCCCTGCAATATGCATGGTATCCTTTAAGAAATATGGGTCATATTCATGACTAGAAAGATCATCGATTGGAAATCCTGCCGCCTCTACCTGCTGGCGAATTTTCTCATAATAAACATCGCGTCCTTTTCTCGGAAATCCTGTGTAGTCGTACCATCTACCATTCACAGGAATCGAGATAAAGATAGGTTTGGCACCCTTTTCCTTCAAAAGCGTTAAAACCATTTGGAAATCTTTGTACTCAACCGACTCACCATAGGTTGCATGTCTGTTATGGTTTCTCATCTTGTGTTCAACAGGAATGATTTTCTTTTTGTAAAAGCTATTAACAACATCAAACGGGTTTCCCTTTGCATTATTCTTCCCATAGTTGCCTGCAATCTGTTTTAGCTCTTCCCAAGATTTTCCCTTTACAAGCTTTGGATTTTTATATCGTTTATGCTTGTAACCACCATAGAGGGAATAATACAAATCTTTCTTTTGAAGAAGCTTCCAATTCATATAGGCAAGCGGCTTTATAACAGCAGTCCTGATTGGATTTGTACGGCCAATTTCTGACTGAAACATGGTCGTTAGCATATAATCCCTTTTCACAACATCGAAATGTAGGAGTCTATGGATAGCTTCTTTCTTTAATTTTGGATCAATACTACTGCTAAAAGCTAAATCATATGCCTGCAGCATGGAATAATTCGGATCAAAATGGACGTTATCGATTCCTTTTCTATGAAACCACTGAGGAGAAATGATAAATACCATCTTTTTCCCCTTTAGTTGGTTAGCGTGTGCAGCAAAGTTCATAAATTGAATCAATGACTGAGTTCCACCGCGGCCGTATAGAAAGGGCGTAAACCCTTGTGGATTTGCTTCAAAATAATTAGAAGGATGAAAAGGGTCAAACCTCGACAATTCTGATGATCCATAAATTGGATAGTATTTCTTATCTGCCAGCATCCTGCTTTGTACATAGTCACCTTGAAACATTAACGGACTAAGACTCGTTGCATCATTTTTGATCTTTTTGTCAGAAATTAAATGCATTAACCAAGAATTCGGTATGAATAGAAATACTAAAAATAGCACGATAGCTATAATTAGTGGACCGAATGTATATTTTTTCATTGGTGTTCCGCTAATTTCGCTGCGATATTGTTTGGTGTATTCCACTCCTCACGTGTAAATTCAGTAATAGGAATGTTTATTCCAAAACGTTCATCTATCTCAACTAATAAGTTGATAGTGCCAAATGAATCTAATAATCCTGACTCAAAAAGATCAATGTTTGGATCTTCCTTTACAACGTAATCTTGGCAAATCTCTGCTAATAAATTGATAATTTCTTGTTTTTCCATTTTATTCATTCTCCTTTAATGAGTCATTTCGTATAAATTGTTACTTATCGTAAATGGTTTTAATTTATAATCTAGTACTAGTTTAGGTGACTTTAATGAAATAATTGTCCAGAAAAGATGTAGAGACCGAAACACACAAAGTGAAATGTTATAATGACGGAAACGACATGTGTAAATTTATTCTTTGGCCAAAATTTATGCTTTCTGTTCCATCTATCAAAAAAGTCAAATCCTATCATTAATGCAGCCATATAAAGGCCGTATACAATATATTGAACCGCGATCCCATGCCAAACACCCATGATAAGAAATAATAATGTATAGCCGATATTAGAAACTGTGTAGCGGTCACTAATCCATTTCTTCTTTGTCATCCACAAGACAAATCGCATATACACGTAGTCCCTGAACCAAAATGACAATGTCATATGCCAACGATTCCAGAAATCCTTTATATTTCTGCTAATAAAAGGTGCATTAAAGTTTTCTGGTGTTTTAATTCCTAGAAAATAGCTTATTCCAATGGCAAATGCACTGTAGCCTGCAAAGTCGAAGAACAAGTACAAACTGTAAGAATACATATACATAATATTCGCCAATGGAAGCGGTATATAGACATAAGGATTACGTGGTAAATACGCAATCAAGTAATGGTGTAACAAATAAGCAATAATAAATTTATATAAAAAACCTTTGAAAATCTTGTTAATTCCTAAATATAAGTACTCTTGATATTGTTCTTTTGATAGAACCGTTAGACGATCCTTTTCAAATCTTCGCCAGCGATCAATCGGACCTGATGAGATTGTCGGAAAGAATAAGAGAAAGTATAGAAAATCCAGCGTTGGGATTTCATTCTTAATAAGACCATCCCTTATCTCCATAATCATTTGTACTGCCTTAAAGGTTAAATAAGAAATTCCTAAAAATCCTATAAGATTACTAATCCCTAAGAAGGGAAAAATCTTAACGAGGGCTAATGGGACGATGGATCCTATCAC
This sequence comes from Heyndrickxia sp. FW510-T9, assembly GCF_058781025.1. Lineage (NCBI taxonomy): Bacteria > Bacillati > Bacillota > Bacilli > Caryophanales > Bacillaceae > Heyndrickxia > Heyndrickxia sp. FW510-T9. The sequence continues at coordinate 25,200 of NZ_JBYSWK010000006.1, forward strand.
AGCCCATACAAATATCGATGTTTTATTTTCTCTTTGCCTATAAGCTAAATATCCTTTGACTAAAAAAAGCTGCCATATTGTAAAAACAATCAAAGATATTGGTCCCATAATACTATTAGAGAAAATGATTGCTAACATGATAAGTGTCAAAATCATATTATAAGTTTTTGATTGTTTCCCTTTAAGACCAAGAATAATCGTTGGTAGTAAAAGAATGCCCACAATCAAGAAAAAGATAAATTTTTCATACGGTGTCATACCAATACCTCAGCTGATAATTTCTTACGATCCACCTTACCATTCGGTGTCATCGGCAAACGATTCGTATAGGAAAATTTCCTTGGAACCATATATGCCGGTAAATACCCAGCAAGTTCTTTCTTAATTGCACCTGTTAATTGGTACTCTTTTTCGAAAGAATGTTTAGCTGGAACAATGAATGCCGATAGATAATCTATTTTCCCTTCTTTATAAACAGGAACGACCACACATGCTTCAACAAACTGTGATTTCGAAATATTATGCTCAATCTCCTCAAGTTCCATTCGATAACCGTGTACCTTTACTTGGAAGTCAAGCCTACCTTGATAATAATATAATCCGTCCTTACTAAACCCAGCATCACCTGTTTTATATGCCATGCCCCCATCTTTAATAAAGAAGGCTTTATCGGTTAGCTCTTTTTCGCCTAAATATCCTTTACTTACACTTGGCCCAACGATTATCATCTCGCCCTTTTCACCATGAGGGACGGAGTTACCTTCTTCATCCACGATTAATAATCGACTGTCACCTTTACAGTAACCAATCGGTAAAATTGAATGAGCTGCCAATAATTCGTCCGTCACCTCAACCATAGTGATTGCGACTGTCGCTTCTGTTGGTCCATATAAATTAAAAACTTTTGCTTTAGGAAAGCGTTCCTTTAACCCGCGAGCAACTTCCGCTGTGAGAACTTCTCCGCAGAATAAAAATACTTCAAGCTCTGGCAGCATTTCACTGGAAAACGTCGGTTCCATCAAACACATTTGTGCAAAAGACGGCGTTGATGTCCAAACATGAATGTTAGACTCCCTTAATTCCTCAAAAAGCATTTTTGGATTCGCAATTAGATCCTTTGTGATCGCAAATAATGTTCCGCCAGTACAAAGCGATGGGTAAAGATCCATGACCGATAAATCGAACGAAAAAGGGGCTTGATTTAAAAAGATCCTTTGTTCCCCAAGCGGAAAATCTGCAATCATCCAATCTACATAACTTTGAAGATTATTCGCTGTGATTTGCACACCTTTTGGATTTCCAGTACTTCCAGAAGTATAGATAATGTAAAACGTATCCTCTTCCTTTACCCACTTTTCTTCAGATGACACTCCTTCATGACTGTTTAAAATATGCTGAAGTTCTTCACTTTGAACAATTTTTATCGGGTAGCTTTCAATATGTTGACTGTCTATTTCTTCGGTTGCAAAGAAAAACTCTGCTTTCGAGCTTTCGATAATTTTTTTAATTCGTTCCATCGGAATCGATACATCCACTGGAATGTATGGATGCCCTGCTTTTACACTTCCTAAAAAAGATACAACCATTTCTGGTGCCATATGTCCATAGACTATGATAGGAGAGTGCTGAATTTCTTCATGATGCTCTATATAAGATGCTAATCGATTTGACTCGCTCCACAAATCTCCATATGTGATAGCTGTACCACGATTGATAAAAGCAGACCGATTTGGATTATTTGTAGCCAATTGTTGGACTGATTTAATTAGTTTCATCTTTTTCTCCTCCTTATCATTAAAATTCACTATATATAAACGGACCTGCACTCATATCATGGAATCCGTATATTAAAACGAGTAGAATCAGAATGAGTAAATAATACAATGTACGAGCACTCCATCTTACAACTTGATTCTCTGACCATTTTTTTGACTTTTTCATTAAAAGCCGTCCTTTCACACATAATGTCTTCTCTTACCCCTAGAAAGCATTACTTATGATAACCACATATAAGTCAAATAAATTTGTAAGTTACTGTATTTTTGTATTACAAATTTATTACAACAATATAATAGACGTAATACATAGTAAAATAGTTTCATGAAAAAAAGATGAAAAAAACATTAAAAAAGTTCATTTTTTTAAGGATAATTTAAGATTTTTTTTCTAAACTGAGGGTTTTGTCACAAAACGTTCTTTTTTAGGTATAAAAAGAGCATTATGTCGCCGTTTTTCTCTCGATTGCTTTTCTATAAGCAGTTTCATATACTATGATTGAGAGAACTTGTAAATATTTGATAATGGGAATAGGAAGGAATTTAGTTGGGGAAAATGTTAATTAATTTTTCAATAATGTCAACTCATATCCGAAATAGGCTAAAGAGTGGTATTAACAACAACACAGACTTTACTATATCTAATAACATTCTTTTATTAACAAGAATTAAAATCGCTTCTATCATTTTACTTGTGCTATACATGTATTTATTTTATGCTGACTTTTTATTATATAAAGATTTTCCTCAAAATGATTTTCCAATTTTTTTAACTGGCATTCATTTAAGTGGATTCATTCTATCAGTGGCTTTCTTATTTACATATAAAACATTAAAAAATAAAGCGACTCGTCATTCGACTTTACCTACTGTTATAATTAATTTCTATATTTTATCGTATGTAATAGGCGGTGCATTAGCATCCATTAATAGTCAGCAGCTAAATGGGAATATCTATGCCTACGTTATCATCCTAATGGGTGTAGCTGCAATCTTCCCTGTTCGTCCGAAGCATTTCTTTTTTATTCTTTTCTTCACTCATTTAATTTTCCTCTTTGGTATTTATCATTTTTACGATAGCAGTAAATACGACCTTGTTTCAAAACAAATAAATTCAACTGGTACAGTAACGTTTGCCTTCATTATTTGTTACGCCATTTATTCTTATCGAAAAAAAGACTTTCAAAATCAGCTCAGAATTCAAAATAGTGAACAAAACTTATTACATCTTTTCAGTGTTAATCCATATCCACTTATTTTATCTAGTTTGGAAAATGGAAACATTTTATTAGCTAATGAGAAAGCACTCGAATTTTATCAAGTGGAAGAAGAGCAATTAGATTCTATAGACGTAAATCAATTGTATACGAGCAAGGACGAAAGGTACTTCATTATGAAAGAACTGAGAACACATGGATTTATTGATAACTATGTAACGGAGCAAAAAACAGCTGATGGGGTAAAAAAGTGGGTATTAGTTAATTATAAATTGATAAATTATATGGATCAAAAATGTGTACTCACAGGGGCCACTGATATAACCGATCTTAAAAAAATTGAAGCAGAACTGGAAATGTACGCAACTACCGATATGTTAACGGGTGTATTAAATAGAAGAAAAGGCATGGAAATTTTACAAGATCTGATAGAAAAATCAGCCCTTGAGAGCATTCGATTTGTGTTATTATTTATTGATATAAATAACTTAAAACAAGTTAATGACCAATATGGTCACCCAGAAGGAGACTATCTTGTTAAAACAGTGTGTAATGTGATTATGTCTAGATTAGACAGTAAAGACATTATTTTTCGATACGGTGGAGACGAATTTATTATCGCCTTTTTGGATAAGCACACCGACCACGCGAAAAAACTTTGGAATGATATAGTAGATGTATTAAATGAAGAAAACGCCAAAAAAATAAAGCCTTATCATATTTCTGCCAGCCATGGACTATTCTATTATGATTCTATGCAAAAGATTTCACTTCAGGAAATAATAGATTTTGCTGATAGGGAGATGTATAAGGAAAAGGCAACAAGAAAGGCAAGAGTTACTCAGACTTCTATATAAAACCAATAAAATAGAAACATAGGAAGGTTTTTTTACATGTATAAAGATATTAAAGTACTTATTTTTGACCTTGATGGAACACTCTATGAGGATACTCATCATTTTGATTTTTACGCGAAAAAACTTTGCGAAAAATTACCTACAAATTATCAAGAGGCATTTATGGCTGACTACGCGGCAGTTTTAAACGGAAAGCATCCCTTGAAAATGGGTATGGCTTATGATGCTGTGAATGACTTAATTTTTAAACATCGTGATGGAAAAATAATTGAAGCATACCAATGGGATGGTAGTAAACTTAGTAATCATCTGTTAGGTGAACAGAACAAACAACCTCTGCAATATAATTATGACTCCCTTCTCCATATCGGAGACCTGTGGTGGGTACCCGCTACGATTGCAAGACATTATGGAATAGCTAAAGAATTAGCACAACAATCGTTTCTTGAAACACGTGAATATATGATGACTCCTGAATTTAACATGGCTGAATTGAATGGTTTTAAGGAGATTCTAGAAAAACTATCTCTAAACCAAAAGCTTGTATTGCTAACCAATTCTCCTCAAAGGGATAGTGAAGTCATTCTAACGAAATTAGGATTTTCAAATTTCTTTTCTGATAAAATATTCAATGGACAAAAACCGCTTCAAACCAAGCAGCATATTCAATTTATTCAAGAAAAATATGATGTCGGATATGAAAATATTTTATGTGTAGGGGATAATGCGGTTAATGAAATTCTTCCTGCTGGAGAGTTGGGTTGTAAGACACTTTTGATCGACCCTCATGGAATCTGTGAACCGTCTGACGCAGATATTATTGTGGAAAATCTTTCAGAAATGTTAGATGTCCTGGAACGTTTAAAATAATACAGTTTCAACAAAAAAGGAGCTTCCAGTCTACTAAGCTCCTTTTTTACTCTACATTTATCCCTTTACCTTTTTGATAACCTTCATCAATTCCAGCGCCAAATTGTGAAATGCTTCTGCTTCAATCGTTACATCATCCATTGAGATTTTCTGATACTCAGCCGCCGCCTTAATATGCTGCATACTTCCCGCAAATTGTTCGGATGTATCTGAAATTTGATGCATGTTTTCAATCATTGTTTTCATCTGCTCTCTTACTTCTATGGCAAAGTCCGATACTCCTTTTGACTCATTAGATACATCTGAAAGCGCATATACAATTTCTGCAAAAGCATTCTCCGTTTCTTGAACCTTTATCATACCTTCCTTTAGAACAATTCCTCCACGTGTCATAGAGTCGACTGCTTGTATGATTTCTTTCCGAATCTCGTCAGTAAGTTCCTTAATGTTCATTGCCGCTTTCCCTGACTGATCAGCTAATTTCCTAATCTCACCCGCCACAACAGCAAAGCCTTTCCCATGTTCGCCTGCTCGGGCAGCCTCTATAGTAGCGTTTAAGGAGAGCAAATTAGTTTGATTAGCAATCTCGCTAATCATATTAACGATTTGGTCGATATGTTTAGAATTTTGATCTAATGCATCAATTTTTTCAGACGTTTCTCCAATTGTTTTCTGTACAAGACCCATTTGATCCACTGTTTTCTCTACCAGTTCATTTCCTGTCTTTGCTTTTTCATTAGCCTGATCCAAGGATTTCTCTACTTTTTCAATAGACTTCCCTACCATTTCCATCCCTTCCGAAATCCTTAAGACATGAGTAGATGCCTGAGAAGATGCCTCCACCTGTATATCCGTTCCGCTCGCCACCTGACTAATCGCTGACGTTATTTGTTCAGAAGCATCTTTTGTTGATAAGGATGTAACACTTAATTTTTCAGAAGAAATAGATATATGCTTTGCACTATCTTCAATATGCGCAATTAATGTATTCACACTGTTAATCATTTGATTAAATCCATGAGTAAGAGCTTGAAGTTCTTTGCTTATAGGTGTTTTATCCAACCTAATGTGCAAATTTCCATTTGATACTTGCTCCATCGTCTCCTTTAATTTGGTGATAGGATTTGTGACATTTTGAATTGTAAAATATCCTATAGCACTAGCAAGAAAAATGGTAATAAAGGTGATGACGAATAACAAATTTCTATACTGAATAATTGGCTGTAAATACTCTTTATCTGATAAGGCAATGATATATATTGCATCATCTAATTCTACTTGATTCGCTACAGCGAATGTTAAACCTTTATAATGATATATTCCCTTTCCTTGCTTATGTATTTGCTCTTTTACCCTTTCCGGCAGATTGGGAAGGTTGTTTTTAATACCATTGAAATTTGCTAGTTCCTCCGTTTTTGTGAGTTTAAATTGAATAGGTGTTAAATGGTTAACTTGATAATTATTTCGTGTTAATGTTATGGCATAAGCAAGCTTCCGATCGAAATCTTCCTTTGGTACGGTTGCCTTTAACATTGTCACTTTTTCGGTCATGACCTCTGCAGATGAAGTCAATTGCTGTTCAATCGCTTGCTGTTTTAATTGTTTGTTTTTTTCATAGCTAATGAATGCAATAACAGAGGAAGACAATATAATGACTGCAACAATTGGTAAAATTAAAATGGATCGCAGTTTCATATTCTTTAAATCTACACCCCTAAGTTTTCTCATCCCTGTTCCTCTCTTGTCATAAATTCATATGTCTTTTGAACTATTACAATCTATTTAAAACTACAAATATTAAGGAAATATTGATGCATGATTAAGATTTTGTTTATGTAATTTGGTCATAAAAAAATGCCCGATTACATCGGACACTTATGTTTTATCTTTTAATATAGGCAAAGAGACGATAAAAGTAGTTCCTTTCTCGACTTGGCTTTTTACCGATATTTCTCCTTTATGCAGTTCTACTATTTTTTTGACAATAGAAAGTCCAAGTCCGCTGCCACCTGACGTTCGGGTCCTTGATTTATCTGCTTTATAAAAACGTTCAAAAATATGCATTTGGTCCTCGGCAGATATACCAATTCCTGAATCTGAAATATGAACAGAGAGATTATCCTGCTTTTTTGTTAACTTAATATGAATCTGACCATTAGGAGGAGTAAACTTGATACTGTTATGAATTAAGTTAATCCATACTTGGCTTAACAGATCTTCATCAGCTAGAACTGATACTTCCTCTAAAGATACATTCATTTCTAAGTTTTTTTCCGTCCATTGCGGTTCACTTGCTAGAACAATCTTTCTAATTTGTTTATCCAGCCGAAAGTTTTTCTGTTCAAAAGGATGATTCTGCGTTTCCAATGAGGTTAATTTCAATAAATTATCACTTATTTTAGAAAGCCGACTACTCTCCCCTTCGATAATCTCTAAATAATGGAGACGTTCTTCCTTAGTGAGATCATTCCCCTGCAATGCACGAGCAAAGCCACTAATCGACGTTAACGGAGACTGAATCTCGTGGGAGACATTTGAAATAAACTCTTGGCGCATTTCTTCCATTTGCTGCAGTTGTTTTGCCATGTGGTTAATATTATCGACAAGACTTAAGAATTGGTGATCACCTTTCTTATAATCTAAATGGATATTAAAATCCCCTCTTGATATTTTTCTAAGGGCATCAAAAATTGCCTCCCATAGGGCAAGGTGTCTTCTTCTCGTAGTGGTAGAAATAATATAGACAGTAACAATAAATAATACAATTCCTGTTAAGTCGGTTACGAGTTGAAAGAAATATCCCGTAGGCTGAATATGCTGCTGGCGAAAAAAGTACAGACAAATAAAATAGGCAACTGATTCCATCACAATTACCATGGCAAACATACCAAGAATAAATAATACCACTTCCCACACTCTTGGTTTTCTCATGTTAGAACCTCTAATCGGTAACCAAGACCGCGAATGGTTTTGATTTTAAATCCATTCTGATTTTCCGGAAATCTTTCACGGAGCCTTTTAATATGGACATCCACTGTACGTTCATCACCTTCATAATCATATCCCCATATTTCCTCAATTAACTGTTCTCTGGAAAAAGTTTTTCCGGGGTAGCTTGCTAGTTTAAAAAGAAGATCAAATTCCTTAAGCGGCAATGTTAAGCTGCATTCCCCAATTATTGCCTCATAGGTTTTTCGGTTTAATTTCAAGTTACCAATTTCAATTGTTTGTGATAAGGAAATGTGATACCTTTTTAGCAATGCTTTCACCCTTGCCACCAGTTCTACCGGTTCAAAGGGCTTCACTAAATAGTCGTCCGCTCCAAGTTCAAAGCCTTTCACCTTTTGGGTAGTCTCCCCTTTAGCTGTTAACATTAATACAGGGATATCATAAAATTCGCGCAGCTCCTTACATAATTGCCATCCATCCATATTCGGCATCATGATATCCAAAACGACTAATTCGGCCTTTACAGATTCTAGAATCTTGAGAGCTTCCAGACCATCCTTAGCCTCGAATATCTCCAAGCCTTCTTTTCTTAAAAATAATGCAACTAGTTCACGAATATGTGGATCGTCATCGACAATCATTATCTTTGCCATCTTACCTACTCCCCTCCCCCTCTAGATATTTACACTAGGTTCTTGGATTCTTAATTGTTGTGTGGAAAATTCACGATACATTTCATGGTTCTTGAAAAGTTCATCGTGGGTTCCACTACCCGTGATTCTACCTTTTTCAAAAAACAATATTTTATCCGCATCGACTACAGTGGAAAGACGGTGTGCGATGATAAGAGTGGTTCTTCCACTCATTAAATTTTGCAAAGCCTTTTGAACAACAATTTCTGATTTACTATCTAAGCTTGAAGTTGCTTCATCAAGCATTAATATATTGGGGTTTCGGAGAAGTGCTCTCGCAATGGCGATTCTTTGCCGCTGCCCTCCCGATAACTTGATGCCTCTTTCTCCTACCTCGGTATCAAATCCAGTCGGTAGCTCTTCTATAAATTGATCCGCATATGCCATTTTCGCAGCATTTCTTATTTCTTCCTCACTTACTTCTCTGCCTAATCCGTAACATATATTGTCGCGAATTGTACCGGAAATAAGGGAACTTTCCTGCGAAACATAGCCAATTTGACTCCGCCATGATTGCAGGGAAAAATCATCAATCGGTTGGTTTCCAAGTGTTATTGAACCCTTTTGTGGTAGATAAAATCTTTCTAATAACGAAAACAATGTTGTCTTCCCGCTTCCGCTCGGGCCAACTATCGCTGTGACTTTCCCCACCTCTACTTCAAAGCTTATATCTTTTAAAACTTCCTCGCCTATTTTATATGAAAACTGTATATTATTTACTTTAATCGATTGATCCACTTTTTGCACTGCTTGACTGGATAAATCTTCTTCCACTTCTTCGTTTAAAATCGAGATAATGCGTTCTGTTGCTCCCAATGCCTTTTGGAATTGCGTAAAGAACATGGTCAATTGCCCCATTGGCATGACAATTTGAAATAGGTACATGATAAAAGCAACCAAATCTCCTGCGGTTAAAGCACCTGATGATACCCTCATGCCCCCATACCCAAGAATGACAACAAGTAAAACCATGACCACTAAAGAAATGAGCGGAGATATCAACGCTTGAATTTTTGCTTCTTTAAGTCCAAATTGGAATAATTTAGTAATACCATTTTTTCCATTGTCATATTCTTTATTTTCCGCATTTGATGCTTTGACAAGCCGAACCTCTGATAAAACTTGATTTAATATGGAAGTAAAACTTGCTGTTTCATCCTGCGTTCTTTTGGAAATAATATGCATTTTCCTTCCTAGTGGCACTAATATTGCAAACGCGAGAGGAATCGCGGTGAAAATAAGCAACGTCATTCTCCAGTCCAAAAGAAATAACACAATCATGGATCCTAAAATGGAAATAATACCCGTCAAAAAACCGGTTAAATGTTCTGTAATCAAGCTTTTCACAACCGCAGTATCATTGGTCATTCTGCTTACCGTATCTCCCGTCTGATGTTCATCATAATAAGAAACAGGAAGAACAAGAAGCTTTTTCCATAGTCTTTCCCTTATTCCCGCAACAACGGTTTGACCAATATGATTTAAAAGGTAGACGGAAACTCCACCAGCTATCGCCTGAACAATAATAGCCCCAACAAGCAAAGCTATTTTCCCGGTACCCATTGAATGGAAGGAAAAATGATTGATCAAACTTTTTGTAAAAAGCGGCACAACCAATCCTGCAAGTGTTGTGCTGACACTTAAAATTAAAGCAATGAGGAGAAGAATCTTGGACGGATTCGTTTTAGAAATAAGTTGTATAAATGGCCGCCAATCGACCTTCTTTTGTTTTTCACCTTTTTTCATTATTCATACACCCTTTATCTTTTTCGTTGTCTTGAGTATAAGATTATTATGTGAACTGAATATGAACTTTAAAATTTGCAAATCAAAAAGGGCCATCTGGGCCCTTTTTACATTTTCCTTATTTTTTTGGAGATAATTTTTCCAAATAATTAATCGCATCCTTCATCGTTTTTACCGGAACGATCTTAATCTTATACCCTAATTTATGTGCTTCGTCCTTTATTTCCTTCTCGTTTGTATCGTCTTTTTGGATATCCGCTGGACAGAAGAAGATATCGATACCTGCTTTGTGTGCAGCAACAATTTTGTCGCGGATGCCTCCGATTTGTCCTACATTTCCATCCTGATCAATGGTTCCTGTTCCAGCAATTTGATAGCCTTTCGTTAAATCCCCTGGTACTAATTGATTGTAGATTTCTAAAGAAAACATAAGGCCAGCTGATGGACCACCAATGTCTGCTGCATTAATGTTGATCTTTCTGGATGGCTGGATGGTAAACTCATCCTCTGGAACAATTCCGATTCCTGCTCTATTTGTTTTTTTATCAAGGGTAACTAATGATATTGATTTTGTTTGATTATTACCATCATGTGTCCATCCTAATTGAACGGTATCACCAGCTTTTTTGTTTGATAGATAGTTAATGAAATCCATCGACTTTTTGACCGGATGTCCATCAACAGAATGAATAATGTCTCCAACCTTTATGGTACCTTTTGCCTTGGAATCTGGGAGAATCGCATATACGAATACCCCATTATTTGCGATTTTCACTTGTTCTCCCGCTGCTTTTAGCCCTGAAATAATGGCATTTTGTTGGGATGAACTCATCATATGCATTAATAACCGTTCATATTCGGCATCACTCATATCGCCTTTTACATCCTCCGCTTTTTCCATTTGCGTATGCGGAGCCATTAGACCATATAAATAGATATATATATTCGTTGCCTTTGTTGAAAGAACGGTTGTTAAATATAGATTTCCTTTTTCGTCCTTGTGTCCGTCTTGAACCGTTACCCGTGGGGACAATGCCTCAACTGAGCCTGGTTGTTCTAAGTAATATGGCGTTGGAATGAATAAACCGATAATAAGTATGACTGCAATAATAAAAATGGTGAGGGTTGATTTTTTATTTAGGAATTTGTTCATTATATTTTCCTTTCTATAATAAAGTGTCTACGTCCATGTTTCTTCTTTATACATTCGGCAATTCTGCAGAAGTTCCTTTTATTTTTTAGAAATTAGCCTTGGTCTAAATTTTAACATAGGATGATTAAAGGATGATTAGAGAATTATGACACTTTCGGGAGATTGAACATTTACATTTTATCTCAATTTTATAGGTATTTGTACTTAATTTGGGCCGTTTGTTGTTATTTTCGGGCTGTTTCCTACGTATTTCGGTCCGTTTACCTATTATTTCGGGCCGTTTACCATGTAAATCGGACCGTTCGCCATCTGACTCAAACAAAACGAAAGACCATTCCTCTAAAAATGGCCTCTTCATTACCTCTATTTAGTTTCAAAAGCTTTTTCATGCTTCAAAAGCCACTCTTTACGCCATAATCCACCTGCGTAACCAGTTAATGTCCCATTAGAACCAACAATTCGGTGGCATGGAACAATAATACTTATCTTATTTTTCCCATTCGCACTTCCAACTGCCCGGACTGCCTTTTCATTTCCTATTGATACAGCAATATCCTTATAAGAACCTGTTGTTGCAAAAGGAATTTGCGTTAATGCATTCCAAACTGTTTTTTGAAAATCCGTTCCTTCAAACGCATAAGGAATATTGAATTCCTGGCGTGTCCCTTTAAAATATTCATCCAACTGTTTGTAGCATTCTTTCAATATCTCTGGTGTATCCTCTTGAAGTTTGTGAACCACTTTATCTTGTTCATTAAATAAAATGGAATAAATAGCTTCGTCGGTTCCAGCTATCTCGATAACTCCAAGGGGAGATGCATAATCTAATTTATATAGCTCCATATAAAGACCTCCACAAATAGAAAGTGGCATATGCTTGCCAGCCTTCCCAGTTTATCGCTAATTCTTTGATTTCCTCAATGGATGGTTTCCGCTCTAATCCTAATTGAACCTTTAATGCATTATGGAGCCCAACATCTGCAATTGGAAAGGCAGCAGGATGATGCAGGCATTTCATGATTACATAGTCTGCCGTCCATGCGCCAACTCCTCGAATCGCTGTTAAGGAATTGTGCATTTCTTGAAAATCCTGTTCTTTCAACAATGCTTCCTTGCTTAATTCACCGCTTGCCATCGTTTTAGCAATACCAATTACATATTCTGCTTTTCTCATGGTGAATTGTAGTTTTCTAAGATCCTCAACTTCTAAAGAAGCAATTTTTTGAAAAGTAGGATGGACCCAGAAAGTGTCTCCATCAAGGTTTGTGCTTTCTCCAAACTCCTCCACAAAGCGTTTCTTCAAAGTATAGGCAAAGGTCAGATTGATTTGCTGTCCAATAATAGCCCAAACTAGTGCTTCGAATAAGTCTGGTATGCCCATTATACGCAACCCACTATACTTCCGGACGATCGGTTCTAGAATTTTATCTGACTGTGACATTTTATAAAAGTTCGTTAAGTCCTTATCTAAATCAAACCATTCCCATACAAATTTGGCAACTTGTTCGCGAATATTTTTAGATGGAACTCCATTAGGAAATTCAATTAGGAGTATTTGCGAATTACCACCTATTTTAAACAAAATCAGTTCTTCCTCTATATTTAAAAGCTTGAAAACATTCTGATCATGTATTTGGTGCAGCACTTCCTGTTCCGATCTTCCTAGAAACACTAGACATTCCTCTAAATTAAATTCATTTGGCGGAAAAATTTCGAGATAATTTCCATGATCAACCCATCTCATATTGAAGCTCCTTATTTCTATACTCACTAGGGGAACATTGCTTTACATTTCGAAACACCTTGTAAAAATTAGATGGGCTTTGAAATCCAACTTCATAGCAAATTTCCAAATTCGTGAGTTTCGTATTTTTAAGAAGATATGCTGCTTTATCCACTCGTATTTTTTCCAGATAAGTTCGCGGGGTTTCTGATGTTTCCTTTTTAAAAAGACGCTCAAGATAATATGGGCTTACTCCAACATGATCAGCAATATCCTGTAATAAAATCCTTTGCTTATAATGATTAATTAAAAAAGTAATGACATTTCGGACAAGCCCGATATGCGGGGAATGTTCAACTTCTGGCTGACATCGCTTGCAAGCTCGGAAGCCTGCTTTTTCCACTTCCTCGATGTTCTGATAAAATTCAACATTTATTTTTTTCGGCTTTCTTGACCTACAAGAAGGCCGGCAAAATATTTTTGTAGTTTTAACAGCAGTAAAAAACAATCCATCGTATTTACTATCGCATGCCATGATTTTTTCCCACATTTCATCAAATGAAAGATTAATACGAGCCTCCATTGAACATCCCATCCTTTCTAAAGCAATTCTTCATATAAGATTGAGGTATCTTTTAAATCCAATAATTTGGCTGCGTTTTTTTCTAAAAAGGCAATAATTTTATCTGATAATGCATTTCCAAAACTAAAGCGTTTCACTCCCAATGCTTTAAGCTTATTACAATTCGATAGTCCAGGTAAAGATAATACATTTAAAGGAGCCTTAATGTTGGACGCAATTTCCGTTATTTCTTCATCATGTGTCAGACCTGGAACAAATATCCCGCTTGCACCGCTTTCGACATACGCTTTCGCTCTATCAATAGTCTCTATAAGAGGATCTTCCTTTTGAAAATAAGTATCTGTTCTCGCATTTATATAAAAGTCTTTAAATCCATGTTGATCTAATGCAGATCTCATCTTTGATAGAAGCTTACTATGACTCGAAACATCTCGAAGACCTTTTTGATTTTTCAACGAATCCTCAATGTTAATGCCTGCTACCCCAACATCTGCAGTTTTTAAAACATTTGCTATTATCGTATCTATATCCTCGGCATACCCAGCTTCAATGTCTGCTGAAACAGGTATTCTTACATTTTCAGCTATCGATTTAATAATTCCCAAATGTCTGTCAAAATCTATTAATTCTCCATCTGCATATCCTAGTGAGTTGGCAATTCCCCAACTTGTAGTCCCAATCGCTTTATATCCTACTTTTTCAAGGGTTAAAGCAGACAGTAGATCCCAAGCATTCCCTAAAAAAAGAATATCCTCTAATGTATGCAGCTTATTGAATTCTTGAATTTTATTCATGCTACTGCCTCCTCGTTATTTGTTGTACCCAATTTTAACAAGGAATCTACATCCATTTCGTCCTCATTCTTGCTGTTATGGTCTAGTTAAAAGGGCAACAAAAAAAGAGGATTTATTATCCTCCGGCAAAAGATTTCTTTCTAATGGGAATAAGTTAATTAATTTAAATTCCTTTACTGATAGTTTAACGGTAATTTATGTTTGATTACTTTATCTCCCTTATATTCAAGAAAATAAAAATCTGCTTTTGTGTTAAGATGAACTCCCCATTCCTTTTGCATAGTAAAAAACAAAACTAGCTTTTCCGAAGAATTAGGTAATACTCCTTCTAAATTTATTTTTTTATCCGCAGCATACTCTATAAACCGTTCCCTGTCCAGCATGTTATTGGTTAAATTACTTCTTAAATAGAAATCTATTATTGGACGCCCCTTCATATCAGAAGTTTTATTTATTATGGATACTGGAATCTCATAATGAACTTCATTTTTTTCTTCCGTTAATGTTGGTTTACCAAAGGTATAAGTAAGATTATTAACAGTAAAGGGTTGGTCCAACTTTACTAGCTTCTCACTCACGGAATAGTTCTTATAAGGTCGATTGACCTGTTGATATCGAAATACACTAAAACAAATAAATAGTAAAATTAATATAGTAATAGCAATCCATTTCGTTTTTTTAGACAGCGACATGAGAAATCACCTCGTGCCCAATAATTTTACCTCCATCGATTGAGTAGATTTCATCGGAAACCTTATCTAATGATTCACGGTCATGACTAGCAATTAATATTGTTTTTCCTTCTTTCTTCAAATCGAGGATAATTTGATTAATTAATGCTACCCCTTCTTCGTCTAATGCATTGGTCGGCTCATCCAATATAATGAGATCGGGGTTTTCCATGATTGCTTGAGCAATTCCTAGTCTTTGTTTCATTCCTAAAGAATACTTTTTGAACTTTCTTTTATCCTTTGGATCTAAGCCGACTTTCGCAATCGCAGCTTCCACTTGCTCCTTCGTAATCTTCCTTTGAATTAAAGACAGAAGTTCTAAATTTTTCAACCCGGTATATTCGGGGATAAACCCTGGATATTCAATTAAAAGGCCTAAATTCTCCGGAAAGGAAATATCTTTTCCTATTATTTTTCCATCCACCGAAATTATCCCTTTTGACGGACGTATTAAACCCGCAATTGCTCGAAACAGCATTGTTTTTCCCGAACCATTTTTTCCTCTAAATCCATATATTCGTCCTTTCATTAATTCTAGGTGTATATCATTTAATACAGAATGGCTTTGAATCGTTTTAGAGACATGCTCCACTGCAATGTATTTATTCATTTCGTATCAGTCCCTTTCTTTCGGGAATATATCCCTATTTTTAAAAAGTATATATCCACAACAAACGACAATAATTAATAGCGTTACTGTATAGGTAACTGCCGTCCCCCAAACAAAACCTTGATCCGCATCCATGGAGTGATGTCTTAGAATCATACTGTAACTCCCGGGAAGTAACCTACTTGATGAAAAAACAGAAATTACAAGGGCCGCTAAAATAAGAACAAATGCGTAAATAGGGCGTATAAAAACAGTAATCACGGCTTGAACCATAACCGTTAATATAGTTGTTAAAAATGGTAGAAGCAAAATATTCATGGAAAAAGCAAATGGATTCACATATGTAGAAATAAGCGGTTGAATCACTTTTTTTCCGTATTCACTCCAATCCGTTGAAAAGGTAAGAAAAAAGAATGATAATAGTGCAATCACCACTACAATAAATAGATACATAGAAATAACAAGCACACAAGAAAAGAGTAACTTACTTAACCATAAAGACAATCGATGTTTTGCTCGTACAAACAAAAATGATGATTGTTCAAACAAATCTTCCCGAACATATCCTCCCAATATAAAAGGGCACATCATCTGAATAATTAGCCAAGAAAACGGAAATTTTGGGTTTGGATCATCCACTGGAAACTCGGTTCCTTTGAATAAAACAAATAATAAATCTGTGTAACTGAAATGAGAAAAATCCATCCCTTCGACTTTCGCTGAAAGCTTAAGTTGAAATAAAGAAACAACCAATATTATTACGAATAACACCATTGAGGATATCCAGCGAAAACGGATAGCGGAGAAGCCAAGAAATAAATCCCGTTGAAATAAAGACAGTGTTTCTTTCCTCATTTTTATTCATTCTCCTCCGTATTAGGTATAAAATCCCTTTTCACAGCAACAATGTACACTCCCATGCCTAAAATGATCATAATTCCCAGAAAATAGAATATATTTCCAACAAAATATGATGCATCTCCCCAGTTATCCAAAGTAACTGTAGCTTGCAATAAAAAGATCGTGAAGTGGAACAACGATTGGATCGTTGTATCTAATAATATGAATCCCTCAACGATAATAAAAACAATTACATATCGAGGAACCAACAAATAAAGTAATGCCGCGATTAAACCGATTGTCATAAACGCAAAGAGTTCAGTCGCGGTGTAGCGAAGAATCATATAACCTGTACTAAACAAGGACAAGTCTACTTTTCCTCTTGATTGAATGAACGGTTTCCCCGCTTCGGTTGCCCATGGATTATCTAATGAACCACCTTTCCACCATCCGTAAAGAAAGCCACAAATAAAATAGAAACATAAGAAAACGATGACTACGAATAGGACCGAAAATAGGATTGTCATCCCCAATGTGCCACGATTCTTAAAACGGACCATTCGCAATGGATCCATAAGCGGGGGTAAAATAAAGGAAAGAAAGAATAAAAAAATGGGAATGGTTAATGTTATTAAACCGCCCTTTGTAAAAAAGTAATTAAATACATCAGGAATCGAGTTCATGTCGTCTAGAAAGCTAGTGTATTTTGCAAACGTGATAATTCCAAATATCAAAACAGCTGCACCGATTCCTATTTTCCATAACGACTTTCTAAAATCTAAAAGAAACACCTTCATAACATTAAGTAATAACACGACGTTTCACCCCAAGTATATAGATAAGCGTGCTAATGATGATGAATCCGAAAAAAATAATCGTTGTGGTTAACAGGGAGACATTTGCACCAGCTACTTCTAGTAGAAAATAGGATGGAATCCATTCATAGTGTTCCGTAAATTGAGCTGCTAACGAAATAATCATTTGTACTAAAAAGCCCGCTACTAAAATCACAAATCGATTTTTGATATACAAAGAAATGCTTAAACAAATCGCGGCAAACATGCCCGCAAACAAAAACGTTAAAAATAAATAAAACAACATATGTAAAAATGGGTGACTATAGTAAAGGGTTGGGAAAAAGGTATTCATAAGATCTAAAGGTGCAAGATTATTAACCAAAGGATCTGGCTTTACATTTGGTAACATCATAAAACTTAGATAAATGTTTACAAGAAGTGGAATTATTACTATAAGACCTGAAACAATAAAATTAGTGAAAAACAAACCTCGAAAATATTGTTTTATTTTCCCCTTAGATAAAATAGAACGAAGATATCCAGATTGTTTATCCTTTGCAAATGTATCAGCAAAAGGCAGCGCGGCTAGAATAGGTAACATTAGAAAATAAATCCCAGCTAGTTGTGACTTGAAACCAAATTCAAACCATTTCGTATAAGGGGTAAATTCTACACCCTCATTATATTTTAAGTATTCTCTTGAAGAAATAAGTTCTATCTTAAAGTGCAGAAAAGCAAATATTAATCCAATGAGTAAAACGAAATATAAGGATTTGCTTCTAATAACACGTTGCCAAAAAAAATGAGCCATATATTTAACCCTCCAATAAAAAATAGAAAGAAAACCTCTTTGAAAGGAATAATAGATTTGATTATTTTACCTCTTTGTATTTCGCTAAATCTTTATCAAAGACCTTACCATCTATCCCTTTATCGATTTTAATATTTTTCGTTTCAAGGTAATATTTCACCTTACCTTTTTCATCATAAACATGAAAATCTAAAACAAGGCCTGCACTTTTTTCCACGACCATTTCGAACTTGCCATCCATATTTAATTGTGCATCTATTACACCGGTAATCTTATAACTAGGTAAGCCTAAGAAAGTTACATCTTTATAATCCCATTTGTCGAAATCAAGCAAGTAATTAGTGAATTCAGAATGAACTACATCGTGTGCTGTACTGCTGGCATAATCATCATCCTGTCGATCATTCGCCTGATACAGCCTTTCAGATGCACTAAGCTTTGTGATTTCTTCATTTTTAGGTTCCGGTTTCCAATTCCATACCCGGTAGGTATGAGCTTTTTCATCAAAATCAATTTTTTTATTTTCGCGCCCTAAAAATATTACTGTAAAATCTAGTATATGATCTGTTGAAAAGATACCTATTCCCCTCTGGTTTTTTACGTCAATTGCATATTTTATGGTTTTCACTTCATTGGTTAAGCGAAAATACTGTTCATATTCACCTTCAAGTTGGTTGAAATAGTCGACGGAGTCTAACATTTTCAAAAGCAATTTATCTTTTTCAGGTTGTTTTAAATTTGTTTTAATGCTATTTTTTATTGAATTTCTCGTAATAATTTCTCCATTTGTATTAGTACTTGTACTTGATTTTTTGAATCGATCGAAAAAATCATAATGATATAAAACATAAACTATCATAATAAGTGCAACTAAAACGGAAACTCCTAATTGTTTTCCCTTCATATCCCCCTGCCTTTCTTTTCTTTAAGGAAAAGATAAGTTTTATATGTGATAAGATCGGTTTACTTATTAGTATCTTGTATTTAGATAGGATTAGAAAAAAATAATAATCTATTTTATTTTTGCCTATTGTATTTAGATAAATCTTTTTCAAATACCTTATCATCCATCTCCTTATCGATTTTAATATTCTTCGTTTCAAGGTAATATTTCACCTTACCTTTTTCATCATAAACATGAAAATCCAGAACAAGTCCTGCGCTTTTTTCTACGACCATTTCGAACTTTCCACCTATATTTAATTCTGCATCTATTACACCAGTAATCTTATAACTAGGTAACCCTAAAAAGGTTTCTTCTTTATAATTCCATTTGTCGAAATCAAGCAAGTAATTAGTGAGTTCAGAATGAACCACATCGGATGCTGTAACGCTGGCATAATCATCATCCTGTCGATCATTCGCCTGATACAGCCTTTCAGATGCACTAAGCTTTGTGATCTCTTCATTTTTAGGTTCCGGTTTCCAAGGCCATATCCGATAGGTATGAGCCTTTTCATCAATATCAAATTTTTTATCTTCACTCCCCAAAAATATTACTGTAAAATCTAGTACATGATCTGTTGAAAAGATACCTATTCCTCTTTTATTTTTTACGTCAATTGCATATTTTGTTGTTTTCACTTCATTAGTTAAGCGAAAATACTCCTCATATTCCCCTTTAAGTTGGTCGAAATAGTCGACGGAGTCTAACATTTTCAAAAGCAATTTATCTTTTTCCGGTTGTTCTAAATTTGATTTAATGTTATTTTTTAGTGTGTTTCTGGTAATAGCTTCTCCATTTGTATTTGTACTTGATTTTTTGAATCGATCGAAAAAATCATAATGATATAAAACATAAACTACCATTATAAGTGCAACTATGACGGAAACTCCTAATTGTTTTCCCTTCATGTTCCCCACCCTCTTCAAATGTTAGGAAAAGAATAAGTGTATAAAAACTTATAAAGAGATAATAATCTCTTGTATATTTATAAATTAAGGATCTTTTAAAATCATTCTAAGGCACGGACTCTATTAAGGTTTTACAAACTCTGAAATTTAAAAGATAAAGAGAAGAGAGAATACTCACTTCTCTTTATCTTTAATCTACCAAACTTTGCATTACTTTTATGGTAAACTTAAGGCCCACCAACACTGTCAGGACTCCACTTACCTGAGGCTGCAAAGGTATTTGTACCTGAAACTTTTCTACCTTCTAAACGGACTTCAACACCGTAACCACCATGTTCCTCATATGCCCAGTTTTTCATCCAAACTTCTTTGTTCAGTGTTATATTGTAATGATTACCTTTGGAAACGTCCGTACCATCCTTTAAGGCAACCCAGGAAGTAAAAGATGTCCCTCCCCCAATGGAAGTTGCTTTTATATATGCAGAAGTGCTGTCATATTTAACCCTTGATTCAGTATGCTCGGATTCTCCAAAATTAAAGATAAAAGTTGAATCCTTGACATTCCCCGCAGCACTAGCCCGCTCAAAACCGTAGCCACCTGCAACAATCCCTAAAATTAATACTGCTGATATTACAAACTTTTTCATTTACTTTTCTTCCCCCCACTTGTTACTCATAAGGCCCTACGGTATGTCCATTTTATTACAATTATGTAAGACCTACACCGCAAAATCTCTGATATTTCGCGCAATTTTTCTTGCGGTTCGACAAGTCATAAGTACTAGACTTATAAAATACACATTTCTTTTGCTTTCTTCACAGCCTCCATTCAAAATAACCAGCGTGCAAAAAAAGTAACTTACCTTAACCATAAAGACAATCGATGTTTTGTTCGTACAAACAAAAATGATGTTTGTTCAAACAAATCTTCCCGAATATATCTTCCTAATATAAAAGGACCTATCATCTGATAATTAGCCAAGAAAACGGAAATTTTAGGTTTTGGTTATCCATTACTAGATACTCAGTTCCCTTGAATAGTTCAAATAATAAATCTGTATAACTGAAAGTTTATGTTGATATAAAGAAACAGCCAGTATTATTACGTATAAAACCATTGAGTATATCCAGCAATAACGTATAGATGAGAAGCCAAGCAATAAATCTACTTTCCCTTTTGATTGAATGAACGGTTTTCCCACTTCCGTTGCCCAATGGTTATCTAATGAACCAATTTTCCACCATCCGCCGTAAAGAAAGTCACAAATAAAATAGAAACATAGAAAAACAATGATCACAAAAAGGACAGAAAATAAGATTGTCATCCCCAACGTGCCACGGCCCTTAAATCGTACCGTCCGCAAAGGGTCCATAAGTGGGGGTAAAATAAAAGAAAGAAAGAATAAAAAAATAGGAAAAGTTTATGTGATTAAACCACCCTTTGAAAAAAGTAATTAATTACATCGGGAATCGAGTTCAAGTAATCTAAATAGTTTGTATATTTTACAAACGTGATAATTCCAAATATCAAAACGGCTGCCCTCGATTCCTATTTTCCATAACGACTTTCTAAAATCTAAAAGAAACACCTTCATAACATTAAGTAATAACACGATGTTTCACCCCAAGTATATAGATAAGCGTGCTAATGATGATAATTCCGAAAAAAATAATCGTTGTGGTTGGCAGAGTAACATAATCCGGAGCTAATTCCAATAATAAAGTAGATGGAGTCCACTCATAGTGCTCCGTAAATTGGGCTGCTAACGAAATAATCATTTGCACTAAAAAGCCCGTTACTAAAATCACAAATCGACTTTTGATATACAAAGAAATGCTTAAACAAATCGTGGCAAACATGCCGGCAAACAAAAATGTTAAAAGTAAATAAAACGAAATATGTAATAATGGATGACTATAGTAAAGTGTTGGAAATAAAGTGTCCATCAGATTTAATGGCATCTGATTATTAACTAATGGATCCGGCTTTACATTTGGTAACATCATGAAGGCTAAGTAAACATTTACAACAAGTGGAATTATTATTATGACACCTGAAATGAAAAAATTAGAAAAGAATAATCCGAGAAAATATTGTTTCATATTCCCTTTAGATAGGATTGATCGCAAATAACCCGATTGTTTATCCTTTGCAAATGTATCCGCAAAAGGGAGTGCAGATAATATAGGAAGTAATAATAAATAAATCCCGGCAAGGCCTGATTTCCCTCCAAATTCAAACCATTTAGTATATGGTGTAAAGACTACACCCATTTCATAATTGAAGTCGTTTTTTAAAGGAAGAATTTCAATTTTAAAATGAAGAAAGACTAATATCAGTCCAACAATTAATACGAAATATAAAGATTTACTCCTAATTATTCGTTGCCAAAAGAATTGAGCCATATACTTAACCCTCCAATAATAAATAGAAAGGAAACCTTTTTAAAGGAAATAATAGATTTCACTATTTTACTTTTTTATATTTAGATAAATCCTTTTCAAAAACTTTATCATCTAACCCCTTATCAATTTTAATATATTTCGTTTCAAGGTAATATTTCACCTTACCTTTTTCATCATAAACATGAAAATCCAGAACAAGTCCTGCACTTTTTTCCACGATCATTTCGAACTTGCCATCCATATTTCCTCCATCATCTATTACCCCAGTAATCTTATAACTTGGTAAGCCTAAGAAGGTTACTTCTTTATAGTCCCATTTGTCGAAGTCAAGCAAGTAATTAGTGAGTTCAGAATGAACTACATCGCAGGCTGTACCCCTGGCATAATCATCATCCTGTCGATCATTCGCCTGATAAATCCTTTCAGATGCACTTAGCTTTTCAATCTCTTCATTTTTAGGATCCGGTTTCCAATTCCATACCCGGTAGGTATGAGCTCTTTCATCAAAATCAATTTTTTTATTTTCATTCCCCGAATATAATATTGTTTTATCTAATCTATGATTAGTTAAAACGATTCTCATTCCCCATTGCTTATCTGTGTCAACTGCATATTTTACAGTATCTACTTCATTGGTAAAGCGAAAATACTGTTCATATTCACCTTCAAGTTGATTGAAATAGTCGACGGAGTCTAGCATTTTCAAAAGCAGTTTATCCTTTTCAGGTTGTTTTAAATTTGTTTTAATGCTATTTTTTATTATATTTCGCGTAATACCTTCTCCATTTGTACTTGTACTTGATTTTTTGAATCGATCGAAAAAATCATAATGATATAAAACATAAACTATCATAATAAGTGCAACTAAAACGGAAACTCCTAATTGCTTTCCTTTCATATTCCCCACCCCCTCCAAATGTTAGGAAAAGAATACGTGTATAAAAACTTATAAAGAATCAATAATCTCTAGTACATTTATAAATTAAGGATCTTTTAAAATCATTCTAAAGTACTGACTCTATTAAAATTTACAAACTCTGAAATTTAAAAGATAAAGAGAAGAGAGATTACTCACTTCTCTTTATCTTTATTCTACTTAACCATGCAATAAATCTATGGTAAAGGTCCACCAACACTATCAGGACTCCAAACACCTGAGGCTGCAAAGGTATTTGTACCTGAAATTTTTCTACCCTCTAAACGGACTTCAACACCATAACCACCGTGTTCCTCATATGCCCAGTTTTTCATCCAAACTTCTGTGTTGGCTAGTATAGTATAATGATTACCTTTTGAAACGTCCGTACCATTCTTTAAAGCAACCCAGGAATTGAAAGATTTCCCTCCACCAATGGAAGTTGCTTTAATATATGCCGAAGTACTGTCATACTTAGCCCTTGGTGTAGTATGCTCGGTTTCTCCAAAATTAAAGATAAAAGTTGTATCATTGATATTCCCTGCAGCACTAACCTGCTTGAAACCGTAACCGCTTACAACAATCCCTAAAATCAAAACTGCAACAAATAAGAATTTTTTCATTAACTCTTCCTCCCCCACTAGTTACTCATAAGGCCCTATTGTATGTCCATTTTATTACAATTATGTAATACCTACACCGCAGGATATCTGATATTTCGCGCAATTTTTCTTGCGGTTCGACAAATCATAAGTACTAGACTTATAAAATACACATTTCCTTTGCCTTCTTCACAGCCTCTAGCCTAGAACTGGCACCCAACCTTTTAAAAATATTCGTTAATGCATATTCAATCGATCTTTTACTCATAAATAAGCATTCTGCAATATCCTTATTTGATTTTCCTTGCTCTACTTCTATAAGAATTGTTATTTCCTTTTCGGTCAAAATCACTTCTTTTTGAGTTGCCACTTTGTTGCAGTTCGAATCCGGAATACGAAGTTGCTTAAACAACTCCAAAGGAAGTACAACATCATCCTTTACTACTGCCCTTATCGTATCTACTAGAGTACTACTTGCTGCTGCTTTACTTACCATTCCTGATACCCCGATCTCAACTAACTTATTAAAAAATGGCTTAATTTCATGGCCAGTATAAATAACGATCTTTGCATCAGGATAAACATGTAAGATTTGTTGCGTAACATCCATTCCGTTTGATTTAGGCATTTGTAAATCTACCAAGTATACATCATAGCGACGATTAGATAATGTCACAGCCAAAAGAGTAAAGGAAGATAGAACATCTACTTGAATGTTTTCGTTTTTCTCAAGGATTGATTTTACTCCGTAGCCCACTATCTCATGGTCGTCAATTAATAAAACAGATATCATCCAATCCCCCCTTTTATATTTCCAGATTCTTAAATAAGTGCATAACTAACACTTAATGTGGACTCAAAGGTAATATCTGCTTTAAACCCTTTCCCCTTTTTAGAGACTATTTTCACATCCCCATCTAGACCTCTAACTCTTTCCCGAATCCCAGCTAATCCTCTTGTACCAAAAATAAAAGAGTTTTGTATACTGCAGCCAATTCCATTATCTTGATAGCTTAAGATAATTTGATTACCTTTTCTTATTAATTTCAGAGAAACTTCACTTGCTTCCGAGTGTTTCATTGCATTATTCAATAGCTCTTGAATAATTCGATAAATCGCTAACTCATCCCCTTTATCTAGGAGAGCGATATTCTTTTCAATATGACTATAAAAAAGAAAATTAGATTCCAAGTTTACTTTTTCGAATAGCATGGACAAAGATTGATGCAATCCTAATTCATGTAAAACCACTGGATGTAACTCATTCGATACCTCTCTAATGGAATAAGCATAGTCTAAAAGGTTTTCCCTAATGCTATTCAAAAATTGGACCTGATTGGGGTCGTTATATTGTGTTATTTCATCACCTATTTTTCGTGCAAGACTTAATTGATCTTGTAGGATTGTGTCATGTAAATCCCTTGCTAAACTCTTTCGTTCCTTTTCCGAAATAGATAACAATAATTTCGATAAAGATAGTGGGATTGGTTTATCACTTTCAAGATTACCCAGCCTTTTTATTACTTCTTCTATTTTGTATAAATTCTCTATCATTACTTGTGTATAGTTTAAAATAGTCTCCAGCCAAATCATTTCCGATGTATTTAATTTTTTTATTGGGGTTTTCCATTCTCCTATTAGCACCAAATATTGCCCATCTCTATCTGATAATAGTACGAAGAAACCATTCGGAAGCTTTTGAATAGCACCGATATTATTCAAGTTTTGAAATATCGTAGGATCAAGTAATGGCACGGCAATCTGTTTCCCATCTAAATTGGAAACAATCTTATGATCCTCGTTTATTTGAATAAGTGTTGTTTTCGTTACTGGGAGATGGCTCTCTATTTCCTTTTGAAGTCCAATCAATAGATTTTTAAAATTCGTCTCTGCCTTCATTGTGTGTAAAAACCGATTGAGGCTTAATTGATATTCCCTTTGCTTTGGATAAAGTATTTTTCTTAGTAGGAAATCCAGATGGTCTTTTACATAGAGAATTCCAAAAGTAATAGTAAAAATAATAAGACTTAATCGAACGATTTCCATACTATTATCTAAAACGTTAGATTTAGTAATTAAAAGAAAGCTTGTAAGAATAGCAGAAGTTGCAACGAAACTAATTGCCCCACAGTAATAAAATTTTCGAATCACAAATGTCATATCGATAAGCTCTTGGGCAACGACTAAATAAAAAAGGCATAATGGCAAAAGGATAATAAACATAGTTGTTAATTCGGCCGGCATGATTGGTTGATTGAGTATTATTTTGGGAACGGCAAATAACATAATAAATGGGATAAGTGATACGTATATTCCGGTCATTAGGATTAGAATCGAATGTTTATATTCAGTTTGCCTATAATGAAAATATTTCTTAATTAAAAGGATATTTAAAATGAGAAATACCGAAACAAAAAAGATTAATTCTGGCGGGAATAATTGGATTATGTCTGAGTTTTGGAATAAAACACTACAAATAAAAGCTATAAACCCAATAACATACAAACTATAAACAAACACTTTATTTATAAATTGTAGTTTCCAATTTGAAAAGTAACGACGCACCAAATCAAATAATAGTACAATTGAAAAAACAATAGTAAAATCCATAATTGCTTTCCCAAGGGAATCCTTTCTTGCCGAAGCTCCAGCGCTTAATAACGTTAGACCCAGGACATTCAAAAAGTAAATTAACAAAGTAATTGTAGGATTGTTTTGCTTTCTCATAATCAAAAAACAACATAATGATAGACAACACAGATAAAAAATAACTGGAAAAACCAAATGATAGATAAAATATCGGTCTACACCGTTGTATTTAATAATATAACGATAGGTTTTATTTTCATGCAGTAATTCTATAGCGTGTGCTTTTTCTATTGTATTATGCTTTTTAATAGTAAAATGAAGATCAGGTTTCCTATCATCAATCGATAAGACAATATCTCCAATTGTAATCCCGTGTTCTTTCGACCATCCAGTTTGTGAAACTTTTTTAATAACAAATTGATTATCCTGCTTCTTCACATCTATTCCTATAAAAGGGTATTGAACAACAACCCGAATTAAACAGCCCATAACTATAAGTCCACAAAGCATAACTAACAACGGTGGAATCTTTGATTTATAATCATTCATAGCTTTATTACGTCCAATAATCATAGTAAATCGTAGGTTCCTCTTCTTTTAAAGCTGCCATAACTGCATTCTTTTCATTAAATGACAATAAACTTAGATTTTCTTTTAATAATTGATCTTTCATTTCTGGACAATTTACCATGTTATAAATTAATTCTTTCATTTTCATTTCTCCCTTTTATTTTATATATTGCAATATAAGATTTTTGTAGACTTCTGTAATTGTTAGTTTATCTAATTCTTCAACTACCTTACTTTGGTATATTTTTATCATCGCAGTTGAATATAGGATTACTCCCGATTCTAGCAACTCATTTTTCATAAAATCCCGTTGATTCAATAGATACTGTTTGGGCAAATCTTGCTGATAATACTCACGAACAAAATTGAATCTTGGGTTTGGATGTTCTAGTAAAAATAATGTCGCTAACGTTTTCTTTCGATTTATTAGATCGCTTTTCGAATCTACTCTTAGTACATCCTTTAAGTCATTTCTTAATTGTGCTATTACGCCGATATTCACTGCATAATTTTCAATTTTGGAAACATCAAGATCCTTTCCAGATGCAATTATTCCAATTACACTGGCCAGGGCAGTTAAAGAGCCTGACTTTCTATTAACTATTTCTATATAATCAGATTCACTTCGAACTTTATTCGTCAAATCCATATGCTGTCCATTTATGGCAACTAAAGCATGATTATGATACATTTCAATAATTCTTTTTTTATTAGGCGCAGTTATGGAATGCAGTGCCGAAAGTGCGGCAAAAAGATATCCTGTCGCAATATTTAAAGCTTTATCCTTATTTTTCATCCATGGTGGTTCTTCATTATCGTTATCTTCCAGGTCATCAAATATATGAAAAGATAAGATCAGTAACTCGACCCCAGCGGCAATTTTATCTATTTCTTTGCAACATCCATGGAACATGTCATGATGCACAATAGATAAATTTCCAAAAGGGTAGATTTCCAATAGCGTGATAATAAATGTATTGAGTGGCTAACTCTTTCATATCTTCTTGTTGGAAATATTGATTAATACAATCTATTATTGAGTGTCTAATTTCATTGGTGCGATTAATATTCCCCATCAACTCCTGTTCTTTAACCTCCAAAAAAATAGTTATATGAACATTCCTATAATTATTATTTTACCATTTATTTTACAAAGCAGGAATATTTAAAAAACATAGCAAAGTAAATTTCACCTCATATAAAATACAGTAAAATTAGACTAAATTATAATACTATTCAAACCTTCATAATCCTAAGGATGAAAAGATTGGAGGAGAGTCTTACATGACATTGCTACGGGAAATTTATATATTGAAATATAGTGATTCGACAAATTATTATCGCTATTGATCGTTATTTTACCTTTTAAGCGGACAGAGCATCCGTTATTTATATTAAATGAGCCTTATTTTTGGGCTAAGCGGACACTGAGTACGTTATTTGCGAAAAAACACATGTAAATCACTATTTTTTTACTAAATAGCGGATCCTCTGTCCTCTAAATTCTAAAAATAACCCGTTTTGTCACAAATAACGGAACTGGTGTCCTCTATCTCCAACATCTACTATTGTCTTGGGGAACTTTTTCAAATAAGACTTTTATGTATCCAAATTGCCGCTTGTAAACCTTCCCCCATTGCAATCGTTAATTGCTCGGAGTGTGCGACAACGTCACCTGCGGCCCATACATGTTCAATATTCGTCATTTTCGTTCTTGGATCAACGAGGATATGCTTGTTTTGGTGAAGCTTCACACCTAATTTTTCTGTGATAGAAGAATGGATCTTATTGCCACCGAATGCGACAAATGCCCGATTTGCTGTTATTTTTTTACCGTTTTCTAAAATAACTCCTTGTATAGTAGAACCATCTGCAATGATTTCTTTTATTGCTTCTTGATATAATTCAATTTTTTTATCCTTTAATTGTTCCAGTTTAGTTACATCTATAGGTGCCTTTTCATGATTAATATAGATCATTTTGTCTGTCCAATAGGATAGAGTTAATGCCATGTTCGCTCCAACATTTCCCGACCCTAGTACAAGTGCACGCTTATCCTTCACTTCATAACCATCACAATCCGGACATACATAGACACTGATTCCAAGACAAGGATACAGGTTAGGAAATGGTGGCAGCCTATCCATTACCCCCGTTGCAATTAAAATCCTTTTGGCATAAAAGGTTGAGCTAGCTTTAGAGTGTAGAATAAATTGCCCTCCTTGTTTTTCAATTTCTACAACTTCTTCCTCCATGAATTGAACTCCTAACTTTTCCGCCTGCGATTTTCCTGTTTCTCTAAGAACTGGTCCGCTTATACCATCTGGCCAGCCCAAAATATTATGATACGCGTGACATAAACTGGATCGTCCATAATTGGAATCAATCACAAGCACCTTATGACAATACCGTCCTAATTGAATAGCCGCTTGCAGACCTGCTATTCCGCCGCCAATAATGATGCAATCATGGACTTTAGATTCTTTTTTACTGCTAGACGCGACAAATACTCTATCAGGAAATACATTGTCAAATTTACCGAAATGTTCATCACGGTCCATAGTAGCACCTCTACTTATTACCTTTTTAACATTATATCCCTTATTAGTAGGTGTTATTATATCCATTAGCTTAAGGCTTTCCATTGTATTTCCCTCCCGAAAAGTATTTTTGTGCGAATTCTTTAGCATATATAATTAAAGATTATTAGCTGACTGCCAAAATGATAACCACCAAGACTTTCATAATAGGATATAATTGCCCAAATCAATTAAAAAAACCGTTTCTATCGGTATTGCCAATAGAAACGGTTTACTTTTTATTTCTTTCTTAAACTAAGCAAAACTTTGTTCTTGGAAATGGACTCAATTTGTACGACATAATCACCTTTTGGATATTGAAGTATCTTTGTCACCTTTTTTACCTTGTGAAGATTGCCCAGCCTTTTATTAGCTTCTTTTATAGACATATTTAATTCAACCAAGGTGATATAGGCGATATTGGTTTCATCTACGACAAAGGTGATTTTTTGACCATGCTTTATATAAACGTAGTCATGGATGTCTTCGTAATCGATAATTTTATTCGGCTTTCCCCATTTTTTTGTTATTTCATCAATAGGTGTGCGGCCGTGTTGTTTAAAAGGAATTACTTTAATCGTACCCATTTTAAATTGGCTGATTGTATCCTTATCTAATACAACAAGTCCGGATTCTTTAGTTGGCTTTTCTTCACTTGTTTTGTTCGAACATCCAGCGACTCCGGCAAAACAGAGGAAAAACACTATAAAAACATAACCGATTTTTTTCAAATAGTCACCCATCCTTAATCACTATCTCAATCAGTATAGTCTATGCAACTTTAATAAGATTTAAAACATCGGATTCCCTTTCATTCCTACCCACAAATCAGACTGTTCTAATTGAGCAGCCATCCAAAGCAACCAATCCTCTTTTCCTTTAGGAGCATTAAATTGCACACCTAACGGAAGACCATTAGAAGTGAGATGTGTTGGTACACTGATAGATGGCGCACCTGTTAAATTAGCAAGCTGTGTGAACGGAGTATACGTTAAGCTCGGTAAAAACATATCGTACACAAGTTTTTGTTGTTCGGTTTTGACAAGGTCCGTCACTTTCATTAACTCCTCTATTTCCTGCTGAGTTTGCGTAAGCTCGCCAACCTTAGGAGCTGGAAAAGCTGTCGCTGGAGTTACATAGAAATCATAGGTTTCATGGAACTGAGCCATCTGGGCAGCGGCAATATCCCATTCTGCTAAACTATTAGTAAATTCTGCTGCAGTGACAGATTTTCCGGCAACATTGATAACCCAAGCAACAATTTCCATATCGTTTGCGGTGATTGGTCTGCCGAGCGCCTCTTCCATCGAAATAATCATGGCAGAAATTTCACCATTATTCATTAAATAGTAGTTCTCTATTAAGCGAATTCCGTCTACAGAATTGGCTTGTTCCACCACTTCATGTCCTTGTTCTTCCAACCATTTTGCAACATTGTGTACAGCTTGTTTCGCTTCATCGCTCACTGGTGTTCCAACAGGAGATTCTGTCGTAAATGCCACCTTAAATTTTCGAGTTGGAGATTTTTGTATTTCTTCCAGATAGCTTCCTGGGAACAAAGGTACTTGAAAGGCAGCTTCCGGTTGAATTGTTTGTAAAAGGTCAAGCATGGCCGCGCTGTCTCTGACCGTTCTTGTTAAGCAAAAATCAATGGATGCTCCTTGCCATTGACGGCCTACTCCTGGGCCAACCGGGGTTCTGCCTCTCGTAGGCTTGAGTCCAAAAAGGCTTGTGAAGGATGCTGGAATTCGAATAGAGCCTCCACCATCGCTCGCCCCTGCGATTGGAACAATCCCTGATGCTACGCTTGCTGCTGAACCCCCGCTCGAGCCGCCCGCAGAGTAATCTGTATTCCATGGGTTTCTTGTCGGTCCATACACGACCGGCTCTGAAATATTCTTGAGCCCGAACTCTGGTGTATTAGTTTGTCCAATAAATAAGAAGCCTGCTTTACGTATGCGTGCGACCAAATTAGAGTCACGTCGTGCGATATTTTCCATTAACAGCCCTGAACCAGCTGTTAATGGCTCACCTTCAATTGCTTGAGAAATATCCTTGAGTACGATTGGCACCCCAGCATATGGTTGGTCCTCAATCGAAATGTGTTCCGCCTCTTTCAATACTTTTTCTTTTCTCGTTCGAATCACGCCATTTAGCGTTGGATTCACTTCTTCTAGACGTTTGAATGCAGATTCTATTAATTCCTGTGGTGAAACTTGTTTTGCTTTTATTAAATTTGCTAATCCTAATCCATCATATGTTGAAAAATTGTCCATTTAGAGTCTCCTTGCTTTTAGCGAAATGAAATCTTCATTGATTATATGATACAATGTATTTTACACATTTGCTAAGGCTCTTTTCTTAAACTTTTATTCCTCTAATAAAAGATAATCCTTCATTTGACTTATAATAGGTATCCTTTTAAGAAAAGATGCCCCGAAACTAAGTCTAATGTAGAATTTAAAACAATACTTTATGCGAAAATAGCCTTTGCTAAAAATATGGAGGATTTATGCTAACTTTTGAAGAAAAACTAGCGATTGCCGAGTTATTTCCGGAATTACAAAGAAAAAACGTGTCCATGGGACGAGTGAATTTTCACTATGAGGAAAGTGTTTCAGATAAGAAAAATGTTGTTTATCATCTTCATCCGAATGGAAATGGATTTGTTTATGGAGAGCTATTAAGCGAATATGACACGGATGAACGAGGAATGGTCAATATTCGGGACTTTTCCGAAGAAGAATTCAAGACGATTATTCAAAAATCTATTGAATCCCTGTCTAGAACTTTGGAAGAAGCAGCTATTGTGGAGGATTTCCCTGAAGAAAAGTGGAAGAACGATGAAGGACATACGCTAATTCTCGTCCACGAGGATGATATGTGGAATGTTTATGCAGGATTGAACCTAGATGGGACGTTTAATTCATATGGGGAAGCGGCGGAATACTTGGATGAAGAAGGATTCGAGCGCGCTTAGAGCCTGAATGGCCCGAATTTATATTGGAATGGCCCGAAACGCAGCTTGAACGGACCGAAAATAGGAAAAAACAGACCGAAATAACCACCGAACAGACCGAAACAGGACTATATACCTATACAAACAAGCACTTAAAAAACCCGCCTAAGCGGGTTTTACTTTTATCCTAGCTTTTCTATAAATACTACTTTTAAGTAATTCCCCTCTTTAAACTCCGGTATCGTTCGAAAATCTTTCGGCAAAGAAAATTCCTGCCTCAATTTATACCCAACACCTGATTCCTTAAAAGCAGCATCAATAAATCCTTTAAATTTCCTCATATCAAACGTACTGCAATTCGTGGATGCCACAATGATTCCCTTGTCTTCTGTAATTGCGATGGCATCTATTAAGAGATTTTTGTAATCCTTTGCGGCACTAAATGTATGCTTCTTCGATTTAGCAAAGCTTGGAGGATCAAGGACTACCATATCGAATCGTAATCCCTTTCTAACTGCGTACTTAAAGTAATGAAAAACATCCTCTACAATAATATCGTGGTTATCGGCGTCCACTCCATTTACAGTAAACTGTTCAGTGGTTTTCGCCTTGCTTCGATTCGCAACATCCACACTTGTTGTTTTGGAAGCACCACCTAGAGCAGCAAAAACGGAAAATGCTCCTGTATAGGAAAAGAGATTCAAAACAGTTTTTCCCTTGGCATAATGGTCACGGATCGTTTTTCTAACTTCACGCTGATCTAAAAATACCCCCACCATGGCACCTTCATTTAAATAAATCGCAAAATTTACCCCGTTTTCTTTTACCAAAAGAGGGAAGCTGCCCCGTTCTCCCATGACAAAATCATCATCTTCTATGTATTGACCTTTAGTGTCAAACCTTTTTTTCTCATATACCCCTTTAAACGTAACAAGATTTTGCAATGCTTGCAGCACAAAAGATTTATATTGGAATATCCCTTTGCTATACCAATTGATCACATAATAACCATCATAATAATCAATAATTAGCCCGCCAATTCCGTCTCCCTCGCCATTAAAGACTCGGAATGCTGTCGTCTCGGAATCTTGAAAGAAATGCTCCCTTTCTTTAAAAGCAGCACGCATTTTCTTTTCAAAAAAGCTCTCATTTATTTCCTCATTTTCTTTTTGAGTCAATACCCAGCCATATCCTTTGTTCTGCCGGCCAAAATACCCTTTTGCAATAAACTGTTTACGCTCATTCAGCAGTTTAATAACTACGCCTTCGTCATGCAAGCCATCTACGTCCGCTAACGAATCTTTCAATATAAGGGGATATCCTTTCTTATATTGATTCACATATTTTGCTATCACTTGTACGCTAACTTCATTTTTCATAAAAATCGTCCAATCTACAATTTCTTATTTATATTGATAATCATTAACATTAAAAAGGAGATTCCTATTATACACCCTACCCATGCCCAGGCAAGCTTCATGTTCCCAGCATCTATAGCAAGATAAACAGCTGTTGGGAGTGTTTGTGTTTTCCCTGGGATATTACCGGCAAACATTAAAGTTGCCCCAAACTCGCCAAGTGCACGTGCGAAGCTTAGAATCCCACCTGTAATGATAGATCTGAATGCAAGCGGAAGCAATATGAATAAAAAAATGACCTTCCGATTTGCCCCGTCCACTTTTGCCGCACCAACAATATCCAAGTCAATTGCTTCAAAGCCTGTTTTGGCGGATTGATACATAAGCGGAAATGCTACAACTGCCGCTGCGATTACAGCTGCTCCGAATGTGAAGATGATGGACTGATGAAAAATCCATTCATAAAACTTGCCAATAGGACTATTTTTCCCAAAAGCTACAATTAATAAAAATCCCACAACAGATGGTGGCAAAACAAGTGGAAGCAAAAACAACGTTTCAACTAAGCTCTTCCCTTTAAACCTTGTACCAGCCATCATCGCTCCAAAGCATACTCCAAAAATAAGGACGATGAAACATGAGATAATTGCTACTTCGATGGATAATGTAACTGGTGACCAAAAATCAAGGACCATTTTCTACAATATTTCCCCTCTCCCCTATGTATTCAATTTAGAAATCTATATTTATTACCATATTAAATAACCTGTTCTTTTATAAAATTGTTTTACCTATTTACACTATATTAACATGTTATCTGTTCCAATTTATAAAAGAAAAGAGATCAGCTCCAAAAAGAACTGATCCCTCACTATTACTGTTCTATTAATTCGTTTACCGATACCTCTTGCTCACTTTCAGGCTGTCCAAGGGGATAAATTCTAGCTGTTTCCCTCTTTTCATCGACATTCTGGATATAAATAGGAGTACCGTTGTATGTAACATTTGCCATCACAGGGGAACTCGCAATTTCTTGTGCACGTTGTTTGTTCACTCTTCTAACCCTCCTTTTATAAATATCCTTTCAAAAAAGGAGGAGGATTATTCCTTTTATGATTTTATGAGGACACAGATTCCGCTATTTGCGTAAAAACACACAGAAATCACTGTATTTTTGCAAAATAACGGATCCTATGTCCGCAAATATAAAGAAATACCCCATTTTGTCACATATAAAGGAACTGGTGCCCGCTAACTACGGTAACCTTGTTCTAAACCAAAAAAGAACAAAATTTTATCTATTTAAGATTCAATCGCATTCTCAATATTTTTAAATTGATTAAAAAACATATTATAATATCTACCTTGCTTATCCAACAGCTTCTCATGGCTACCTTTTTCGATAATTTCCCCATGATCCACGACCATAATCGTATCCGCATCCCGAATCGTGTTCAAACGATGGGCGATGATGAAACTCGTTCTACCTTGCATAATATTTAATAATGCCTCTTGGATATGAAGCTCTGTTCGAGTATCAATACTGCTTGTTGCTTCATCTAAAATAAGCAGTGAAGGCTTTGATAAAATAACCCGGGCAATTGCTAGTAGCTGTCGTTGACCTTGACTTAGGTTGCCGCCATTCTCCAATAGCATCGTGTCATATTTCAATGGCAGCCTGTTAATGAACCGATCCGCATTCGCCATTGCAGCTGCTTTCTCCACTTCTTCATCTGTTGCATCTGGTTTTCCATACATAATATTTTCTCTAATCGTTCCCGAAAATAAATACGTATCCTGAAGAACAATACCAAAGCACCTTCTTAAGCTGTCTCTTGTATACTCCCTAATATCACGACCATCGATGTAAATACTGCCATTTGTCACATCATAAAATCGAGTTAAAAGATTCACAACAGTCGTTTTACCTGCTCCAGTTGGGCCTACTAATGCGGTGCTTGTGCCCACTTGAGATTCGAAGTTTATATTTTTTAAAATTGGTACATCCGGCCGGTAACCGAAGCTGACATCCTTAAATACAACATGACCTTTTGGATTTTTTAATTCGACTGCATTTGGCAAATCTTCCGGTTCTTCTTGTTCATCTAAAATTTCAAATACACGCTCCGCACCGGCGACGCCAGATTGTAGGACGTTAAAGATATTAGCTAAGTCGTTAAGCGGTCTAACAAATTGTCTGGAATAACTCAAGAAACTGGCTATTATCCCAACTGTAATTAAGCTTTTCACTGCTAATATCCCACCAACAATCGCAACTGCTGCAAATCCAATATTATTGATTACATTCATGATCGGCATTAAGAATCCCGAAAAAGTTTGTGCCTTCAAGCCAACCTTTCTTAACTCATTGTTGACTTCCTCGAATTCCTCAATAGCTTTTTCTTCATGGTTAAATGCCTTTACTACTTGTATGCCGGAAATTGTTTCTTCAATATGGCCGTTTAATTTTCCAAGCTGCACTTGCTGATTTTTAAACAAAACACTTGTCTTTTTCGCAATCGATCTAGTTAATAAATAAACTAAAGGTACTGTAATTAGACTGGCTAATGTCAATATTGGACTTAGGATAAGCATCATAATCAGGGAACCTAAAATGACAATGGATCCAGACATTAATTGTGTTGTGGACTGTGAAATCGTGTTGCTTACATTATCAATATCGTTCGAGAGTCTGCTCATTAATTCTCCGTGAGTACGTTTATCGAAAAACGCTACCGGGAGCTTTTGTAATTTCTCAAATAAGGATTTCCTTAAGCTTTTTACAATTCGCTGTGATACACCAGCCATTAACCAGCTTTGTAAAAAAGTAAGGGCGCCATCCGCAATATAGGCTATTAAAAGAACGAATATCATAATCTCCAGTAGTCCGAAATTAACTTTTCCACCTTTAATTGACATCGCATCAATCGATTTTCCAAGTAGATATGGTGCAGACAGTGTAAGAACAGAATCAAGGATGATAAATAGAAAGACAATCGATAGTAGCTTTTTTTCCTTTCCGATGTAAAACCATATTCTTTTCAGCGTTCCTTTAAAGTTCTTTGGTTTTACAACCGGTGCTCCTCTTCCAGGCCGAAAGTTTCCTCCTGGTCTAAGCGGCGGCGCAGTTTGCCCGCCTCTATTTTCATTTCTTTCTTGAGACATTAGCGCACCTCCTTGCCGACTTGCGATTGGAAGATTTCTTGATAGACTCTACATGTTTTCATTAATTCCTCATGGTTGCCGATTCCGACAACTTCCCCATTGTCTAAGACGATAATTTTATCAGCATCCATAATCGAGGTAATTCTTTGTGCGATTAGTAGACATGTTAAGCCGTTCGCATATTTTTTCAAAGACTCCTTAATTCTAGCCTCCGTCGCTACGTCTACAGCACTTGTACTATCGTCTAAAATAAGGATCTCTGGATTCTTAACCAATGCCCTTGCAATCGAAACTCGTTGTTTTTGACCGCCAGAGAAATTAACTCCTCCTTGACCTAAACGAGTATTGTATCCTTCTGGTGAAGCGGAAATAAAGTCATGTGCACCAGCCATTGTAGCTGATTTCTCAATTTCTTCAATGGTTGCATCATCTTTTCCCCAACGAATATTTTCCGCTACTGTACCTGTAAAGAGCGTTGTTTTTTGTGGGATAATTGCGATTTTCTCTCTTAATTTTTTTGGATCTATATTTCGAATGTCTTCTCCGTCTACTTTTATACATCCGGAAGTTGTTTCATAGAAGCGCGGGATTAGCCCTACCAGACTGCTTTTCCCCGAACCTGTTGAGCCAATAATTCCCACTGTTTCTCCAGGTAAGCATGTAAGATTAATATTTTTCAATACAGGGTCACCAGATGCACCTTTATAGGAAAAAGAAACATTTTCAAAGTCAATTCTCCCCTTGATGTTGGGATTTCCAACAGCCCCTTCTTTCCACGTTACTTCATTTTCCTCAACGAAGACTTCTCCAATACGGCCGGCTGATGCACGTGCTCTTACAAACATATTAAATACCATGGAAATCGTCATTAAGGAAAAAAGGATTTGCGTCATATAATTGATAAACGCAATAACGTGACCAATTTGAATATGGCCTGATTCTACACCATTTCCACCTATCCAAAGCACCGCAATAATCCCGAAATTGACTGTCAGCATAATCGCGGGGCTAAAAACAGACATTAGCCTTGTTGCGGAAATGGATTTAGCTTGAAACTCCTCATTAGCTACATCAAATTTTGTAACTTCATAATCAAAACGGTTAAATGCCTTCACAACTCGCACACCGGATAAATATTCCCGCATTACCCTATTCACCTTGTCCAGCGCTTTTTGCACTCGAATAAATAATGGGTAGCCAAGCTTCATGTTCATCACGATTAATATCGCTACCATTGGTACAACTACAGCCAAAACAACAGCTAAATGCAAGTTAAGGCGAGCAGCCATAATAAGGCCGCCGACACAAAGAATTGGTGCTTTAGCGAATATTCTCATCAATCCGTTCATAAACACTTGTACTTGTGTGACATCGTTCGTTAACCTAGTGATTAAGGAAGCCCTGTCAAACTTATCAATTTTTTCAAACGTTAAACTCTGAATTTTTTTGAATAAATCTGATCTAAGCTCCGCCCCAAAGTTTTGTGAGACGATACTTGCTGCGATATTTCGAGTGGAAGCAGCTATTGCCCCCAACCCTGTAATCAAAAGCATAAGTCCCCCTTTTTGCAGAACATAGCTTAAATCTTTATTGGCCACTCCAACATCGATTATTTTTGACATAATAGTTGGCTGCATGAGGTCACATATTGCTTCAAAAGTTACAAACATAACCGCTACACTAAAAGGCAGCCAGTATTTCTTTGAATATTTCTTCAAGAAGCTCATTGTAGTATCCATCCTTGGCTCTATTTATTTCGTAAAACGAATCTACTATTAACAAGATACTACCCATTTTCGAAATAGTCACTACTTTTTTCGCTTCCCTAAATATTTTTTAGAGGATTTTATTGGATTATGCTCGAATAGACTTCTAACGAGGTGAAAAAATCGATGAATACATCATTGGAGCTTTCGGATATTCCGGTTATCGAAACGGAGAATTATTACTTGCGGGGGGCCACATTAGAAGATGCTAGGTCCATGTTTCCATTTATGAGCGACCCCGAAACCATGAAATATATTACCTCCCATCCGGTAATAACAGTGGAGGAATTAGAAACAAATATTGTAAGGAAGCTAGAAAACTTTAAGAAGAAAAAGGAAATTCCGTGGGTTATCGTTCATAAGCAAGACGATCAAGTCATCGGCATGTTCCGATTTCACCAATTACATACATGGCACCAAAAAACGGAAATGGGTGTGGTTATTCATAAGGATTATCAACAAAAAGGAGTCATGACAGAAATTCTACCCAAAATTTTAGCTTTTGGATTTGATAAGCTTCGGTTAAATCGAATTGTCGGTGATATTTTTGCGGATAATCAAGGTTCGAAAAAGTTAATGGAGAAGTTCGGCTTTCATAAGGATGGGGTTCTTCGCCAGACCGATTTTGACGGAGAACGGTTTTATGATACCGTGGTTTATTCTATGTTGAAATCGGAATATAAGGGTGTGTGATGACTGCATTAATAAAGGACTGACCAAGTCAGTCCTTCTTCTTATCTTTGGTATTGAACACGATGAAGTCTCGCAAAAATTCCGTCCTTTTCCAATAATTCATCATGCTTTCCTTCTTCCGCTATACCTGTTTCGTTCACAACTACAATACGGTCTGCATTGCGAATGGTTGCTAAGCGGTGTGCAATAATCAAGGTAGTTCGGTCTTTCGCAAGCTCCGTCAAGGCATTTTGAATAATCATTTCAGTTTCTGTATCTAATGCGGAGGTTGCTTCATCCAAAATTAATATTGGTGGATTTTTCAGGAACATCCGAGCAATGGCAATCCTTTGTTTCTGCCCACCTGAAAGCTTCAACCCTCTTTCCCCAATTTGCGTTTCATATCCAAATGGCAGAGAATCGATAAAATCCTCGAGATGAGCACGTCTGGCTGCTTCCGCTATGTCTTCCTCTGTAGCATGAAGATTACCGTACGCAATATTTTCTCTTAATGTCCCTGTAAAAAGAAAGACATCCTGTTGAACAATCCCTATTTGCGATCTTAGGGAGTTTTTTGTCATTTGCCGAATATCTATTCCATCGATGGTAATGCTTCCTCCATCAACATCATAGAACCTCGGAATCAAGGAGCAAATGGTTGTTTTACCAGCACCAGAAGGACCTACAAATGCTATTGTTTCTCCTGACTTAATTTTTAAGCTAACCCTTTCTAAGACGGATTTATGCTCATCATAACTGAACGTAACATTATGAAATTGAATATTCCCTTTAAGAAAAGGAACCTCTACAGCATCATCAACATCCACCACATCTGGTGCTGTATCAATGAGCTCAGTAAATCGTTTAAAACCTGCCATTCCTTTTGGGTATAACTCCATTAATGCACTTATTTTATCAATCGGTTTAAAAAGTACATTTATATAGAGTACAAACCCGACAAGTTCTCCGTTTGTTAGTTGATCGTTAAAGCATAGCCATGCTCCGTAAATCAAAACAGCAAGTGTAATAAAGCGGGTCATCATATAGATTCCTGAACTACTGAAGGACATGACCTTATAGCCGCCAAGCTTAGCTGCCCGAAACTTACGATTATTCGTTGTAAACCTTTTAATCTCGTAACCTTCATTCGTAAAAGATTGAACAACTCTTACCCCGGACACACTATCCTCAACTCGGGCATTCACATCAGCAATATCACTGTACATCTGCTTCCATGCACGATTCATTTTCAAATTACAAACAATAATTAGCCAAATTAAAAAAGGAACAATCACAACGGCAAGAAGTGCAAGCTTTACATTAACCGTAAGCATGATAATGAAGGCACCGAAAAACGTCATCACAGCAATGAATAAATCCTCCGGCCCGTGATGAGCCAGTTCTCCAATATCAAATAAATCATTCGTAATACGACTCATAATATGGCCTGTTTTCGTATTATCAAAAAATCGGAAGGATTGCTTTTGGACATGCTGGAACAATTGCTGGCGCATATCCGTTTCAATATTAATCCCAAGCTTATGGCCCCAATAATTCACAATGTACTGTAAAAATGTACTAATCATATAAATACATAATAATCCAATGCTAACCGTCACAATGGTGGACCAATTTTTGGTCGGCAATAGGGAATCAATAAACCATTGAACCGCGAGCGGAAAAGCTAATTCTAGGATTGCCACCACAACCGCACTGCTGAAGTCCATCATAAATAGTTTTTTATGTGGAATATAGTAAGAAAAGAAACGTCGAATCATAAGAAACTCCTTATCTAAAAATATAATTCCGATTATATGGTTAATAAGTCTTTTTATCAAGAAAATTGTTACATTATTTAGAAAAAAAGAGGGATGCAACCGTTAATATAGGCCCATATGTTGTAGTATTTCTATATGTAATGGAAGTTCTCGTTGCACTAACAGGAAGGCATCCCGTTTCTAAAATTCCAGAATCAGTTAGCTTGTAGACCAAAAGCACCCTTCATCGGTGTTCTTTTATTACCATAATTTTAAGCCATTCTTACTATAGGGATAAAATGGTAATAGGTATAAAATATTTACATAAGCTCATAATAAGTTTATCTATGCGTACAGTTACGATTCACTTTTGCGAGAGTAGGGATACAAATGTTAGCAGACCTTGGACTTTTAATTATCCGGGTTGTCATTGGTCTTACCTTTATCGGACATGGTTCACAAAAACTATTTGGATGGTTCGGGGGTGGTGGCCCAAGCAAAACAGGAGATTGGCTTGAATCAATCGGAATACGTCCTGGCGGTAAAATATGGGCCATTCTTGCAGGATTGTTCGAGTTTATTGGGGGATTACTTTTTGGTGCCGGTGTATTTACTCCAATAGGTGCCGGTTTAATCGTTATTATTATGATTGATGCCATTTTTTCCGTCCATATTAAAAATGGATATTGGATTGATCAAAACGGATATGAATATTGCTTTGTATTGATTGCTGTAGTGATAAGTGTAGCGATGATTGGTCCAGGTAAATATGTATTATTTAGCCCTTACTAATTACATAAGAGTATTAATGAAACCCAAATGGTAGTGGTCTAATATTTCATTAGGTCCTTCCCTTTGGTTTTTTATTTTTACAGCAATAGTTAATATAGCGCCAACTTTATTTAATCTTATTAGGAAATAAAAAATCCGTTGTGCTATGACAAGGATTTGGTATAATTCCTCTATAGATGAAAATTTTGGGGGTCACCAAATTTGAGAGATTTCATAGAATGTTTATTCTTACATTTTTTTATTTTGATGATCATCCCACTGGTTAATAATATCATCTATAAGAGTAAGAAGATACTTCATAAAAAAATCATCATGACTGCCATTCTTTTATCTGCATTATTTCTTACACTTATCTTCCCCATTGTTTTTCCAAATGGCGTACAATTTGATATGAAATTCATCCCAGTTTATATTTCTTATTTCTATATAAGCCCTTTGGCCGGTTTTCTATCAATATTAGAAATTATTATTTTCAAAGGATTTACAGAACAAAATCTAGTATGGCTTGAAATGATTAATTACACTATAATGCTCCTTATCTTTTATGGTGCAGGAAAGCTTTATAAAAAACTTACTTTAAAGCAAAAATTATATATTCCTATTATTATCTATTTACTAATTCTTGGCACCCGAACGCTTTACTTTCTAAAAGAAGGCGATTCCCACTATATAGTATATCTTGTATTATTTGTTGTTGTGTCATGGTTGGCACTGGCATCTATTATTTACATAATTGAAATGAATGTAGTTCATTTGTCTATGCTGGAAAAATTACAATATGCCGATAAATTAAATGCTATTAATCAGCTTGCTGCCTCGGTAGCACATGAAATCCGAAACCCTATGACAACTATTCGCGGGTTTTTGCAAATAATGAAGGATGAAAAAAACCTTACACTAGATCAAAGCTCCTTTATTTCTATTTCCCTATCTGAACTTGATCGTACGCATAACATCATTAATGATTTCTTAGCCTTGGCAAAGCCATTGAATAAGGAAGTGGAACGAATTAATGTTACAAGCCAATTGTATGCAATTATTGACTTTATGATTCCATTTGCCGTTTTGTCCAATGTGGAAATTACCTGTGAAATTAATAAAAACTTATGGATAAACGGGAATCAAAATGAATTTAAGCAATTAATTATCAATCTTTTTAAAAATGGAATTGAAGCTATGCCATCCGGAGGCATTTTATCCGTAACAACCTCTTTATCTAAAAATACTGTTGCCATTTCTATCAAAGACCATGGTATAGGGATGTCAAAACAACAAATTAAACTGTTAGGTCAACCCTATTATTCCACCAAAACAAAAGGAACCGGTCTAGGACTCTTAATTTCGTTCGATATCATTAAGAGGATGAACGGAAAATATGAAATCGAGAGCCAGGAGCAGAAAGGTACATGCTTTACCCTTACATTTAATGAAGCAAACTGACAATAAATATTGATTATGATGATTGAGCAAGTTTGTGATACTTGCTTATTTTTTTATGTATTGGTCAAATTATTTCAATTATTTGGGTCCAAAAACAAATTTCGTGCGCAGAAGAAATTTCTAATATCTTTCTCATAAACATAGGGTTAAAATGGAATTTGTATTTATTAAAGGCTCCTTTCTTAAACATTGTTGCTTTTGTAGATTAAAAACCTAAAAAACATCTTTTTTTCGGGTTAAGAAATTATAAACTTTTTAAGAAAAGATGCCCCGAAACTAAACCTACATTAGGATATATAACAATTTACGAGAAGCAACTCTTTATAAGAAAACAACCTTATTATATGAAGGGGATATTTTCTTGGACACAAATACGAATAATTATCAGGAACAAACACTTTTTAATATATCGTGGCCGCTTTTCATCGAACTCGCTCTCCATATGGGGATGGGGATTATTGCCACTCTAATGCTGGGTCATTATTCCGATGATGCGGCGGCTGGAGTTGGTGTCGCCAATCAATTGCTGAATATGTTTATTTTAATTTTCACCGTTACTTCCGTTGGTGCCACTATTTTAATTGGACAGAAGCTTGGAGCAGGCGAATTTAAACATGCCAGACAGCTTGCTCGTTCTGCATTTGGACTAAATTTTTGGTTCGGGGTTGCTATTTCCCTTTTTATTACCCTTTTTGGCAAACAGCTTTTAAGCTTATTTGATATCCATGGAGATGTTCTTCGTTACAGTCTTACCTTTGTTCATATTTGTGGGATTTCACTCTTTCTTGAATCAATCTCTCTCGCACTAAGTGCTGTTCTTCGTAGTCATGGGCACACAAAGGAATCCATGATTGTGACGATTATCATGGATATTATTAGTGTCGGTGGAAATGTAATTGCCATTTCCGGCATCTTCGGCCTTCCAATCACAGGTGTAACAGGTGTTTCTTGGGCAATGGTCGTGGCACGTGTTTTCAGTGTCACTGCTCTATTATTTATGGTCTACCAGCGACTTGCATTAAAAATGAAAATAAGTGATATTTTCAAACTAAAAAAAGAGGATATTCGCGGGCTGATGTCCATAGGAATACCATCAGCAGGTGAAAACCTTTCCTATCAATTTTCACAGCTAATCATTACAGGTTTTATTGCAACGATCGGCGTTTCCGCCTTAGCAGCAAGAGTTTATATATTAAATATTAACATGGTTTGTTATTTGTTTACGCTTGCAATTGCACAAGGGACCCAGTTACTCGTCGCTCGTTATATAGGTGGAAAACAGTATGACCGGGCATTACATCGCGGCATCCGCACGCTCAAGATTTCGATGTGTGCTTCCTTT
Organism: Heyndrickxia sp. FW510-T9; assembly: GCF_058781025.1. Lineage (NCBI taxonomy): Bacteria > Bacillati > Bacillota > Bacilli > Caryophanales > Bacillaceae > Heyndrickxia > Heyndrickxia sp. FW510-T9. Next base: position 70,115 of record NZ_JBYSWK010000006.1, read on the forward strand.
ATCACATCACTCATTATTGCTTTAGTAGGCGCTCCTATTTTAAAGATATTTACACACGACCCACATATCATCGCTATTGGACTACCGGTATTATGGGCTATTGTCTTTATCGAGCCAGGTAGAGCCATGAATATTGTATTAATGAACTCCCTCAAATCGGCTGGAGATGTTCGCTTCCCAGTAGTTATTGGAATTATTTCGATGTGGGGAGTTGCTGTTTTTCTCAGTTATGTACTTGGAATTCATTTTGGACTTGGTCTATTAGGTGTTTGGCTAGCCCAAGGTGCTGATGAATGGCTACGTGGTTGTTTCGCCCTTAAGCGATGGATGAAAAAACCATGGGAACGAATATCAAAAGTAAAAATAAGTGCGTAGAATTTTTTAGACTCCCCTCTCTTAAAACGTGTGGGAGTCTTTTTTTAGTGGTATTATAAGTATAAAAAAGGAGTTGAGATTCATGAAAAATGAAATCATTGAAAGATTTACATCCTATGTAAAAGTCGACACTCAATCAAATGAAGATAGCAATACATGTCCTTCAACACCTGGTCAGTGGACACTTCTTAACATGCTTGTAGATGAATTAAAATCTATTGGCATGGAAGAAGTAACAATAGACGAGAATGGATATGTGATGGCAACCCTTCCTTCCAATACGGATAAGGATGTACCAACGATTGGATTTCTTGCTCACGTTGACACTGCCACTGACTTTACAGGCACAGACGTAAAACCACAAATCGTGGAAAACTATGATGGAAGCGATATTGTATTGAATGAAGCCTTACATATTGTGTTATCTCCTAAAGACTTCCCAAGCCTTGAACAATACAAAGGGCACACATTAGTAACAACAGATGGTACCACCTTACTTGGTGCAGATAACAAAGCTGGCATTACTGAAATCATGACTGCAATGGCTTATTTGATCAAACATCCAGAAATTAAGCATGGAAAAATAAGAGTTGCCTTTACTCCTGATGAGGAAATTGGCAGAGGGCCTCATAAATTTGATGTCCCTGCATTTAATGCAAAATTTGCTTATACAGTCGATGGCGGTCCACTTGGCGAATTAGAATATGAAAGCTTTAACGCTGCTGGAGCAAAAATCACTATAAAAGGTAACAATATTCACCCTGGATCTGCAAAGGGCAAAATGGTTAACTCCGTTAAAATTGCAATGGAATTACAAAGTCTGCTACCGACTGAGGAAGCCCCTGAATATACAGATGGCTATGAAGGCTTCTACCATCTTCTCTCGATTAACGGTGATGTGGAACAAACGAAGCTTGCTTATATTATTAGAGATCATGACAGAGAAAAATTCAATGCGAAGAAAGCTAATCTCGAAAAAATCGTTCATGAATTACAAGACAAATACGGCAAAGACAACATCATTCTAGAAATGAACGATCAGTACTACAACATGAAGGAAAAAATCGAGCCGGTGAAGGAAATCGTCGATATCGCTTATCAAGCAATGAAGAACTTGGATATCGAGCCAATAATCGCCCCAATTCGTGGCGGTACAGACGGTTCTCAGTTATCATACATGGGACTACCAACTCCAAACATCTTTACAGGTGGAGAAAACTTCCACGGCAAATTCGAATATATTTCTGTAGATAATATGGTAAAAGCAACAACCGTTGTGATTGAAATTGCAAAATTGTTTGAGGAAAGAGCATAAATATGATGAAATGAACGAATCCGAGTTATTTCGGGTTCGTTTTTTTATGATAGATGCAAAATTTTGCTTTTTTCCACCATTTCATTTCCACATTATACGGGATTTCCCCAGCAAAACTACGCATAAATTTTTCTGCAAAAAATAATTCAGGCACTTCTTGCAATAATTCAGGCATATCCCTCAATATTTCAGGCACTTTGGCAAATAATTCAGGCGTTCCGCACAATAATTCAGGCAAAACAAATAAATTTCAAAAATTACTTTGACAGATAGAGTAATTTAAGCTAATATTACTCTATCAGATAGAATAATCATTATGGAAGGTGAATCCATGATTAGAAGTGATATTATCCGCGGGCATTTAGATTCGATTATTCTGCGATTGATACTGGAAAAGGATCAATATGGATATGAAATTTCGAAGCAAATTAGCATGCGGACAGATAATCGGTTCCAAATAAAAGAAGCTACCCTCTATGCAGTCTTTCAAAGGCTGGAGAAAAAGGAACTGATTGAATCCTATTTTGGGGAAATTTCTCATGGTGGTAAAAGAAAATACTACAGAATCACTACCTTGGGGAAAGCATACTTAAAGGAAACCGTAAAAGAATGGAAAGAAACAAAAGAAATAATTGATCTATTTATGGAGGAATTAGAATGAAGAAGATTAAAAACCATGTAGATGACTTATTTAAAAATGTTCCAGATAGTGAACAAAAGGAACAAATTAAGCAAGAGATTGTAGAAAATCTCGAAGAAAAAGTCTTTGATTTAATGGGACAAGGAAAAGAAGAAGAGGATGCAATTAATAAAGCAATTGTCGATTTTGGAGATATTGATGAGATAGAAAAGGAACTTGGAGTAAAACTGCCTGCACCTGGGAAGAAAAACATGTCAAAAATAGATTTAGGCTTTTCCATTTGGGGCAGCACCTTAATCATTGCATTAGTAGTGTTTATTAATTTTTACTACACCCCTCACATTATTTGGTTCGTATATCCAACCTTTGGTGTATTATGGTGGCCGCTATGCATGTTCTACAGATGGCTACGTATACGTCATAAATAAAGGAGGATTTCTATGCATAAATATGATCTGATTTTTGCCTCCGTAGGTAGTCTTATAAGCATACTGTTCTTTATTCTTGTAAATTACTTAACTAGTCCTAGCCATATTTGGTTTATCTATCCTGTCTTTTTTCTCCTTTTATGGCCGGTTAGTGTCTACTTTATAAAAAAAAGGGAGTATAAAATTCATTCTCTCTGTATCAGTATTATCATAATCTTGTACCTGTTTATAACAAATTATCTATACTCCCCTAGTCATCCTTGGGCTTTGTACGCATTCTACCCAATCATTTGGTGGCCAATTATGGTGATATTTGAAGATGCTAGAAAAACAGTTTCCTTAGGTCTCATAGGGAGTTTCATGACTATAGTGTATTATTCCATTTTGAACATGGTTATTTCGCCCGGCTATCCTTGGGCAATATACCCTTCTTTTATAGTATTATGGTGGCCTTTGGCTTTATATCATGCAAAATCTAATAAATTTTCCCAATTTTCAATCATATCAAGCGTGTTTATAAGCGCATTTTTTATCATTGTGAACATGGTATCTTCCCCAAACGAGATTTGGGCTGTGTACCCCATTTTTGCAGTATTATGGTGGCCATTAAGCATGTATTATTACTATTTTAAAAGAAAAGAATCGATCCGTTAAATTCAGAACGAGGTGAAGGTACAATGGAAAAACAGTCCAAAAATAGTATTCGCGAGTGGAAAGAAAAATTAAAATCATTTGAAAAACCACGTATCTCAGCTAGTGTAAGGCAGCTTATTAATTCCGTAGGTCCATTTTTACTATTATGGGTTTTAGCTTACTTTAGTCTTCGAGTCTCCTTTTGGCTAACATTATTATGTGTGATACCTGCTGCGGGATTTTTAGTAAGGACATTTATTATTTTCCATGATTGTACACACCATTCTTTTTTCAAAAGCAGAAAAGCCAATAAAATTGTCGGTATGATTACGGGGCTTCTTACATTTTGTTCCTATGAACAGTGGAAAAATGAACATAATCTCCACCATGCAACAAACGGAAATTTAGAAAAACGCGGTGATGGCGATATTTGGACGTTAACTTTGCAGGAATATGCCCAGGCTTCTTGGATCAAACGATTATTATACCGGACATATAGAAATCCAATTGTCATGTTTATATTTGGACCGTTATATATTTTCTTAATTTCTTATCGATTTAATAGAAAGAATGCAACAAAAAAAGAAAAAAGACATGTTTGGATGACAAATATTATATTAACTTCCATTGTATTATTATTAGGATTCACCCTTGGATGGAAGGCATTTCTTCTAGTTGAATTACCGCTCTTCTATATTGCTGCATTTTCAGGAGTCTGGTTATTTTATGTCCAGCATCAATTTGAAGATGGTTATTTTGAAAACAGCGATAACTGGAACTATGTTGAAGCAGCATTACAGGGAAGTTCTTACTATAAACTCCCAAAAATATTACAATGGTTTTCCGGCAATATTGGGTATCATCATGTCCATCACTTAAATTCCCGTGTACCAAATTATCAACTAGAAAAGGCACATAAAAGTGATAAGCGTCTTCAAGAAGTTCCTACCTTAACACTTTGGACTAGCTTAAAATCCCTTACTTTTAAACTTTGGGATGAAAAGTCGAAAAAATTCATAGGAAATCGGGAAATCCACCATTTTATTCGAAATTATCAACAATCTTTGTGACAGGTATGCGGAAGCTACCTGTCTTTTTTTTATTCATTTTTAGAGTGCAAAAATAAACATTCCTAAATTCTAAATTTTCCATTATATTTAATAATATACAGCTCACCCCAGGGAGGTCGTTATGAAACGCCTAACAGACCATTTAATCGTCATTTCATTTGATTGTTTATCTTCTTTAGATTTCCCTATTATTCAGGAGCTTCCTCATTTTCAAGAGCTTTTGGACAATAAGTCTTATTGTAAAAATGTAAAAACGATTTATCCATCCGTTACATACCCATGCCATGCGACGATTGTAACCGGAAAATTCCCTAATAGGCATGGTGTAATTAATAACACCCTTCTGCAGCCCGGGAATCCCTCTCCGGATTGGTATTGGTTCCGGCGCTATGTAAGAGGAACTACCCTTTATGATGAGGCAAAAAAAGCCAAGATGACTACGGCGGCATTGCTATGGCCCGTTACCGCCAAAGCAAATATTGATTACAACATGCCGGAGATTTTTGCAAATCGGCCTTGGCAAAATCAAATAGCGGTCTCTTTATTAAGTGGCAGCGCTTTTTTCCAATTAGATATGAATCGCCGATTCGGGCATATCCGAAAGGGACTAAGTCAGCCTGAGCTAGATGACTTTGTGTTAGAATCAACCGTTCAGACTATACACTCGAAAAAACCTAACCTATTACTTGTCCATTTTACAGATCTAGATACACAGCGTCATTACCATGGCTTCTCATCTGAACAGGCACTTGCAGCACTGCGGCGACACGATAACCGTCTTGGGCGGATCATCCAAGCTTTGAAACAGAGCGGAATATATGAAAACTCCACCATAATTGCATTGGGTGACCATAGTGCCTTAGATGAATCCAAAGCGATTAAGTTAAATGTATTACTTCAACAACATGGCCTTATAAATGTTAATAAACGCGGAAAAGTAGTGGATTGGAAGGCATATTGTAAGAGCTGTGATGGATCCGCCTATCTTTACGTGAAAAGGGAAGATGATCAGGAAACAAAGTCCGCCTTACATAGCATCTTAAACAACTTACTAATAGACGAAAAAAACGGAATTGAAAAAGTCTTATCCAAAGAAGAAATCCGTATGAAAGGTGCTGATGCCAACGCATTCGTTATGCTTGAGGCACAAAGAGACTTTTACTTTACTGAAGGGTTATCCGGGAAATACATCGATACCATTACTGCTGAAGATGTAAGCAGTAAGAAATATACGGTAGCTTCACACGGTTACTCTCCAGACAAAAAGAATTATACAACGATTCTTATTGCCTCTGGAAAGGGTATCCGTTCAAACGAAATAATCCCTTACATGCATCTAGTTGATGAGGGTCCCACCTTTGCCAGGTTGCTAGGATTAGATCTTGGTGATACCGATGGAAAAGCTATAAAGGAATTATTAACAATATGAAGATAATGTATAAGTCATATTAATTTTCCGAATCAAGCAAACATTCCATATACAATATATTCAAAAGGGGGCTATGATGATGAAACGGTATACGAAGGAAGAAAGTAGCTGGATATTTTATGATTGGGCTAAATCCGCATACTATATTATTATCTCCACAGCGGTATTTCCACTTTTTTATAAAGCTGCTGCTACAAAAGCCGGAATAAGCGCCGCCAACTCTACTGCCTATTTAGGCTATACTATTGCGATAGCAACGTGCATAATAGCATTGCTTGGTCCCATTCTTGGCACTATCGCAGACTATCAAGGATTTAAAAAGCGTTTTTTTGCTTTCTTTTTTACAATTGGTGTTTCCTTTACAGCTATACTTGCCTTTATTCCAAGTGATCAATGGTTGCTATTATTAATTACTTATTCGGTTGCTGCAATAGGTGCTTCGGGTTCTAGTGTGTTTTATGATGCTTTTATAGTGGATGTTACGACGGAAAAAAGGATGAATAAGGTCTCAGCGATGGGCTTTGGATTCGGATACATCGGCAGTACGATTCCTTTTATCATCAGTATCGCAATAATCATCTTAGCTCAAAAAGAAATTTTGCCTATTCCAGTAACCGTTGCAAGCAAAATAGCATTCCTTATTACCGCCATATGGTGGGCAACTTTCACGATTCCTTTGTTTCGAAATGTCTTTCAGCGCTATTATATTGAACGCGAACCAAATCCTGTTGTGAATAGTTTTAAAAGACTAGGGAAAACCTTTAAGGAAATCCGTAAGTTTCGCTCGTTATTTCTATTCCTTCTTGCTTACTTTTTCTATATTGACGGGGTTGGAACGGTCATCACGATGTCGACGGCATATGGAACAGACCTAGGAATCAACTCTACTAATCTTTTGATTATTTTATTTGTTACTCAAATAGTTGCGGCACCATTTGCAATTCTATATGGAAAATTAGCTGAGAAATTTTCGGGGAAAAAGATGCTGTTTGTCGGTATTTTTGTTTATATGATTGTTTGTTCATATGCCTATTTCATGAAGACAACCTTAGATTTTTGGATATTGGCAATGCTAGTTGCTTCCTCTCAAGGCGGAATTCAAGCATTAAGCCGTTCCTATTTTGCAAAGCTTGTTCCGAAAGAAAATTCCAATGAGTTTTTTGGTTTTTACAATATCTTTGGTAATTTTGCTTCTATTATGGGCCCTTTGTTGTTAGGTGTAACTGCTCAAATAACTGGGAAAACAAATAGTGGAGTATTTAGTCTTGTTATTTTGTTCATCATTGGTGCCGCTATTCTTATAAAAGTACCAAATGAAAAGAATGAAATTGTCGTAAGCAAGAAAATTGTTTAGATCTTTTCGAGATGCCAAGTTTTTTATGTATTATTTCTCTCTTGAATGGAAAAATTAACAACCGAAGTTCAATTTCAAGGAGGAAATAACTTGGAGAACACACATGAATTTGTAGAAAAGCTTCATGATACACAAAAAAAGGAGCAAGAAAATAAAAAGAAACAAGGCAAGGGGCACCCAGACAAACAACTGCCAAATAACCAACATAATTAAGAAAAGTAGAAGCGCCTCAGCGCTGGCGTACGGATTTCGTAGTCTTCGACTGAGATAAAGGAAACACAGTGAGGTAGTTCACGAGCTATTGAAATTGGTAATTCAAATTTCACCTGATGTTGACTTATCGTAGGGAGGAGACGGAGAAATCCGCTAGCCGATAGGCGCTGGAGCTAGACAAAGACTGGACTTATTAGATAATCCACTTGATGGAAATATTACCACTTTATCATTTTTTTAAACAAGGCCATGATTTTTTAATCATGGTTTTTTATTTATCCGAATAAAGATACCCGAATTTTTCGAAATATATGTATAATAGTCGTTAATGAATACTAATTTAAATATGAAAATCATTAAGGAGTGATACATAATGGCAATTGAAAAGATTGGGCAAATAGGAATTACGGCAAAAATTTTTGAGAGAGCAGTTCAATTTTATCAGGATGTATTAGAATTACCGCTATTATTTAATACAGGTTCACTTGCATTTTTTGATTGTAATGGTGTTAGGCTGTTGATAAGCCTTCCTGAAAAAGAAGAGTTTGCACATGCAAGTTCCATTATTTATTATCAGGTTAAAAATATTAAAGAACAATATAACCAATTAATCGAAAAAGGCGTAAAATTTATCGATGAGCCTCATATTGTTGCTAAAATAGGGCAAGTGGAAACATGGATGGTGTTTTTCAAGGATACAGAGGGTAATACTCTAGGTTTGATGAGTGAAGTAGAAGTTTAATAGAATGAAAAACGGTGTCCCTTGAGTACTAATGGGACACCTTCATTTTATGATTATTTATACCTAGTTTAATCTTTTTTAAGAAAAGTACTAGGCATCACTACCGCCACAACTTCCCCGCGGGCACAAAGCGTGTCACCAGCGTACACCTCTGCATCTACCTTCCACTTTTTAGGGTGAATCTCTTCGACTTTTCCAACTGCTTTCAATGGAATGCCATGTGGAGTTGGTTTCATAAAATCCACCTTTAAAGCAGCTGTTACAAAGCGTGGTGGCTCTGATCCATCACCAGGTTCATGGCCATTTTTTCGGTGTAATGCCAATGATGCAGAACCAGTTCCATGGCAATCAATAAACGAAGCAATTAAACCGCCATAAACAAAGCCTGGGAGTGCTGTATGTTCCTCACGTGGGGTGTAAATAGTCAGTGTTTGTTCCCCTTGCCAACCTGTTCGAAAATGATGCCCTTCCTCATTGAGGCGGCCGCAACCATAGCACCATGCAAAATCATCTGGATAATCATCTTGGATAGCTTTTTCCACTAATTCTTCCATTTATATCCCTCCCCTTTTCAGAATAGTATAACATATACAAGTGATATACAAAAAAATGACTGAATAAGGAAAAAGCTTATTCAGTCATTTTTTTCAATATAATTAATGGCCAGCTCCAACATGATCAACGTGATGAACATGTCTAGTATTTGCCCAGATAAACACTACGGAAACTAGAACAAAGCCTGCTCCTACTATAAAAGGAACATGTGGATTATATATCTCTGCTAATTTTCCCGCTAAATAAGGTGCAATTGCCCCCCCTAAGAATCGCAAGAAACTATATGCAGCAGAGGCTGTTGATCGTTCAACATTTGTTGCATTCATAACAGCAGTAGTAATTAATGTGTTGTTATTACCTAGTAATGCTCCTGCAAAAATAACAGCTGCAATAACTACCCATTGTGTTGATGTCCAAATACCCATAACTAAAAGAACTACTGCAAATAAGAACAACATCAAGCACATTGATTTTACTGTTCCGAAGAGCTGCTGGAGTTTAGGTGCCATAAACACGGATGTAATTGCAAGTAAGATACCCCAACCTAAGAAAACAAACCCTAATCCATGTTCATCTAATCCCATAACAAATGGTGCATAAGCCAATAAGGTGAAAAAGCCAAAGTTGTATAGAGCTGCTGCAATACCGAAAACTAAAAGAGATCGGTGCTTTAAAGCTCGGAATGGATCAAGTAAAGATGTTCTATTTTTAGCTTGCGATTGATTATTTGTAGTTTGCTTTGGCATTAGTGATATAAGTCCAAAAAATGCAATGACCATTAAGGAAGCAACGCCCAAAAATGGACCTCTCCATGACATTCCTCCTAGCCATCCTCCTAGTAATGGTCCTACGGAAATTCCAAGACCTATTGCGGCTTCATATAAAATAATCGCCTTTGCTGTCCCACTATTAGAAAGGGATACAATAGCCGCTAAGGCAGTGGCAACAAACAATGCATTTCCAAGACCCCAGCCGCCTCGCAATCCAACGAGTGCCCAAATATTATTAGATAATCCACCTAATAATGAAAATACCGCAATAATAACAATACCTATTAATAATGTCCATTTAATTCCAAGTCGAGAGGAGATAGAACCGGTAATAAGCATAGCAACCGCCATAACCGCATTATAGCTAGTAAAAAGTAAAGTTACTTGGCTTTCCGTTGCCTGCATATTTTTAGCAATTGCCGGCAAGATCGGATCAACTAGACCAAGTCCCATGAATGCAATAATACAAGCAAAGAATACCGCCCATACCGCCTTAGGTTGGTTCAGTAACCCAGGCTCCCCTGGAAGGGAAGCGCTGCTGGCAGATACAGTTTTTTGTGATATTGATGGCATTTTAAAAACTCCTATTCTGTTGTTATTTTCCTTTTGTATGATGTGAATTTGTCGATTAACAATATGAATCTAATATAATTGCAAACTAAAATATTAAGGCCGTTTTCGCATAAATTGTTGTTATTCGAATCAGTATGGAAGACCGTACCAATATTGGTGTCGTGGCATCTTTTCTACATCAAAACTAAATTTCACGGCAAAAAATCATATTGATATTCTAATTTTCCTTCCGAAAGCAACAAAGATTACGAAAAGAGCCATTATTAAAGAACTGATTTAAATGTATTTCGAATGACATCTCCACGACTAATTATTCCAACTAGCACACCATTACGCTCTACTGGAAGCTTTTTAATTTTCTTCTTCCCTAAAATCGCTGCAATCTTTTCTATCTCTTCATTCCAGTCGACTTTTATTACCTTGTTTTTTGAAATCTTCATGACATTTAGGTCCAGTATTTTCTTGGCCCTTTCTTCAAACTCATCACCTTTTATCACATTTACATAATAAAAGGAATCAACCACAATATCCGTGTTCTTCCCAATATATCGCATGATGTCTCCATCACTGATATAACCAACGATTTCATTTCTATCGTTTACCACCGGAAGACCACTTATACCGTGTTCAATAAATTTTTCAATTACGGAACGGACGGTATCATTTTCCTTTACCTTATAAACTTGATTAATCATAATTTCATGTGCTTGCATGGTTAGTCCCCCCTTCATCCTTTTATAAATCTCTCACCCTTCGTATTTAATTGTATCATACAACCTTATAATTGTATAATACAATTATTTTTCCAATTGTCAATATACCTCACGATCTTTTTGTTATGGCTTTTTCGCGTTAAATGTTGCTTTTCGTCATTTGTTACAAAACCGAAGTAGGCTAGGTTTCGTTCATTTTTATCCCAGACAAAGTTGTAACAAAGAGTTTGCGATTCAAAATCAACGAAGTATAAGAAAAGAGCCTTTATTGTACTAATTTGACAAATATATAAGAGAAGTTATCCTATTCATAGGTAGTAAAAACGTGAGGTGGTAAGTTTGAGTGAGCATTCTTTAGAAACGATACAATTTGAATTAGCAACCTTAGTTCGTTACATTACATCTGTTTCTTCGGATAAAAGAATCAGTGATCTGGACCGATCTGGTTACCTTTTATTACATAATATATCCTTTCGTGGCTCGGCAGGTGTGAAGACATTAGCAGCTGAGTACCACTTAGATATTTCCACTGTAAGCAGACAAGCTGCATCTCTAGAATCTAAAGGCTATGTATACAAAATTCCTGATCCTTTGGATAAGAGAGCTTACTTTTATGAAATAACGGAACGCGGTAAAGAAGAATTAGAAAAATATAGAGCGGAAAAAGTAAAAAAACTAAAAAAGATACTAAGTAACTGGTCTGATGAAGATCGACAACAATTTGGAGAGCTGTTGAGAAAATTTAATTTTGCTTTTGGTGATAAAGCATAGAATTTTATTGTCTAGCTTAAGTCTTCCCTTATTTTTCAATCAAAAATAGGGGAAGACTTTATTTTTCATCTAGTAATTAAAGGTATGTAGCACTTATTTATTTTAATCTGCACGGAATAGTTGGTGAACTGCACAATTTATGGATTGAACCGCACGAACCATGATGTGAACTGCACGAAATTCACATCGAACTGCACGATTTAGGCCTTTATACCCACCGCCGTCCTCTAGGTATACACCAAAAAAGGTGCCAAATCCATTTGACACCTTACTTTGTTATTCATCCCCAACTTTAAAGCTAATAAATTTTTGCTCCATCATTTCATCCATTGCATATTTAACGCCTTCTCTCCCTACACCACTATCTTTCCAGCCACCATATGGCATATTATCAATCCGGTACGTCGGAATATCGTTGACGATAACACCGCCCGTTTCAAGTCGCTCAGCAGCGTAAAATGCCCGTTCCAGACTAGGTGTGATAATTCCAGAATTTAACCCATAACGTGAATCATTTGCATCGTTAATGGCATCATCTAGCGTATCAAATGGAAAGATACAAACGACAGGACCAAAAATTTCGAACCGAAATACCTTCGATTCACGATTTACATTCGTTAATACAGTTGGTGTTAATACATTCCCCTCTACCTTCCCTCCGCACTCAATCTTCGCACCTTCCCCAATAGCCTCATCAATCCAGCTTTTGATCCGCTCTAAAGATTTTTTGTTAATCACCGCCGTAATATTCGTTTTTTCTTCGAATGGGGAACCAATGACAAGCTGCTTTGTTCGAGTAACAAATCTTTCTAAAAATTGTTCGTAAAGTGATTTATGAACATAAATACGTTGAATCGAAATACAAATTTGCCCATTATAAGAAAACGCCCCTTGTACACTACGGTCAATCACTTTGTCTATATCTACTCCTTCATCAATAATGAAAGGAGAATTGGAGCCGAGCTCGAGCGTTAGCTTACGAAAGCCGGCTTGCTGCTGAATAATATGTCCGACCTCTACACTTCCTGTAAAAGTAACCTTCTTCACATGGGGATGTGTCGTTAACACTTCACTTAACACATCTCCTTTCCCAGGAATAATATTTAAAACACCATCTGGAAGACCAGCTTCTTTAAAAACCTCTGCTAAAAACAAAGAACATAACGGTGTTTGTTCAGCCGGCTTTAACACAATGGAGTTTCCTGCAGCTATGGCAGGACCTACTTTATGGGCAACAAGATTAAATGGAAAATTAAATGGAGTAATGGCAGTGACAACCCCAATTGGGCTTCGAACCGTGAAACCGAAACGTTTTTCACCACCTTCTGCTGCGTCCATTGGAATTTTCTCACCATAATTACTTTTCGCTGCTTCAGCTGCAAAACGATAGGTTTGAACGGTTCGACTAACTTCCTCCCTCGCATTTCTTATCGATTTAGCCGCTTCCGCTGCCATGATTTTTGCACATTCCTCACTACGCTCTTCCATAATCGTAGCAACACCTGCTAAAATTTTCGCACGGGCATGCGCAGGGAAATGACGAAACTTTTGAAATGCCGCATGCGCCTCGACAACTGCTTCTACAGCATCTTCCGGTCCAGCTTGCCCTATCTCGGCAATTTCTTCTTCCGTGTGTGGGTTATACAAAGGTTCATATTTTTTCGCTTCTCTCCACTTACCACCAATCCATAGCTGCCACTTTTTCTTCATTTCATCGTTCCTCCTATCTATAATTTACAAATATAATCACCTAATGTTTTCGAAAGCTTAACATTTTCGGAGTAATCAACATCGACATCAATGAGAACAATATCCTTGCTGTTAAGCGCATCTTTCAATGCAGGCAAAAGTTCATCAGAATGCTTCACTCTTACACCTTTAGCCCCAAAGCTTTCGGCAAATTCTATAAAATCAGGATCCTTAAATTGAATATCATTTGACCGATTATATTTATTTAATTGCTTCCACTCAATTAACCCAAACTTGGAATCATGGAATATAACGACGACAAAAGCTAGACCTAATCGCTTGGCTGTTGCTATTTCCACCCCATTCATCAAAAATCCCCCGTCGCCAGTAACCGCAATTACCGGCTTATCTGGGTGGACAAGCTTGGCAGCAATTGCACCTGGAACTGCAATCCCCATTGATGCCCATCCATTTGAAATAATCGTTTGGTTCGGATGTTCTGGCTGATACATACGGGCAATCCATACTTTGTGTGCTCCAACATCCGAAATCACAATGGCTTTACCTTTTTCAGCCTCTTTGATATCTGCAATAATTCTTTGCGGTTTAACCGGGCTTCCCGAAACCAAGTCATTCTCATGCAGTTTTTCGTCTAGTTGGGATTTCAATTTTTTCACATCCGGCCAAAGTTCTTTCTTCTCCACATGTGGGCTTAGATGGTCCAGTGCTTTTCCAACATTTCCAACTAACTCAGCTGCAAGCGGATAATATTCATCGACTTCTGCAGGAAGACTATCGATGTGAACAATCGGATTCATCGCTTCATCATTCCAATATTTTGGCAAATACTCTACGAAGTCATATCCCACCGTTATAATAAGATCTGCTAGATTGAACCCGCACAAAACATAATCCTTTGCCTGCATTCCAACTGTATAAAGAGTAAGTGGATGATCGGAGGGCAAAATCCCTTTTGACATAAACGTATTAACAACTGGAATATTTTTATCTTCCGCAAATTTACGTAAGCTTTGCGTAGCATTATCACGAATAACGCCATTGCCTACCAGAATGATTGGTCTTTTGGCATTATTAATAATTTCCACAGCCTTCTTCATTTCTTCCTCATCAGGGCATGAAATCGGGATAGGTGTTACCTGTAATGGTTTCCCCTCCGTATCCTCCATTGCAATATCTTCTGGAAGCTCAATATGTACCGCACCTGGTTTTTCAGAAACAGCCATCTTAAAGGCTTTTCTTATAATTTCTGGAATGGTTTTCGGAACTCGGATTTGTTGATTCCATTTTGTTACTTCTTGAAACACGCCAATAATGTCCACATATTGATGGGATTCCTTATGAATTCGATCGAGTCCTGCTTGTCCAGTAATTGCCACAACTGGAGAGCGGTCCAAATAAGCATCACCAATCCCTGTTAATAAATTTGTCGCACCTGGGCCAAGTGTTGCAAGGCACACCCCTGGTTTCCCTGTTAATCGACCATATACATCCGCCATGAATGCAGCTGCTTGTTCATGGTGAACTAAAACAAATTCAATATTGGAGCCAATTAGCGAGTCTATTAAATCCGTATTTTCCTCCCCGGGAATGCCAAATATATACTCTACTCCCTCATTCTCCAAACATTTTACAAATAAGTCGGATGCCTTCAAGAACAGATTCCCTCCTTAAGTTAGTTTTGAAATGAATTTATTGTTCTATACCCTAAAAAGGCGATTGATAGTGCTATCTGCTTGTAATAGTTTTCCGATGAAAATGGAATTTATGTATAAATTGGCGGTAATACCGTCATTTGTATAAATTTGTACATGTCCGCCTATATTAATTCATAGGGAATTTTTATGAGATAAAAATTCATAAGTTTTGTATCAACTAATTACTTCACTCGTTCGTAAGCAGAACTAAGGCGCTTGCGCTTTTCTAATAGGAGGAAAACCATGTATTTTGCAGCAAACCTACTTGTCGTAATTGGATTCATTATTTTGGCACTTGTGCTCTTAACACTGATTATTTTTCTCGTCTATTTATTTGTGTTTGATCGAAATCAAAAAATGCATTCAATATTACGAAATTATCCAGCACTTGGAAGAGTTCGCTATTTTTTTGAAAAAATCGGCCCTGAAATGCGTCAATATTGGTTTAATAGCGATACAGAAGGAAAGCCTTTTTCAAGGGACGATTATGAACATATTGTAAGAAGTGCGAAATATAAGCGTGATGTAATTGGCTTTGGCTCCAAACGTGATTTTGAAAGTGATGGGTACTATGTCCGTAATGATATGTTTCCAAAGCTAACCGAGGAGTTAAAAGTCGACAAAGAAACGATGGCGTTAACTCAAAGATACTTACTCATAAAGGATCCGCTGTTTGCCCAAAGAGAGGAAAAGATTGAGGAGGATGTCTCATCCGCTTATTTACTTCATGACGATGACGCAGTTATCATTGGTCCCAATAGAAAATATCCATTCGTACTCAAAGGGCTGATAGGCATGTCCGCTATGAGTTATGGTGCATTGGGGAAAAATGCGATTACCGCATTATCGAAAGGATTAGGGATCGCAAAAGGAACTTGGATGAATACAGGTGAAGGCGGCTTATCTCCTTATCATTTAGAAGGTGGAGTGGATATTATTATGCAGATCGGCCCTGCACTATTTGGAATCCGTAATAGAGAGGGAGACGTTGATTGGGACGAGTTAAAAAGAAAAAGTGAAATTCCGCAAATAAAAGCGTTTGAGATTAAACTTGCTCAAGGTGCAAAAGCACGGGGTGGCCATATCGATGCGGAAAAGGTTAATCCGGAAATTGCAGAAATCAGGAAAGTGGAAGCTTATAAATCAGTGGATAGCCCGAACCGTTTCCATCAGTTTAGCGATGTCCCTTCGATGTGTGAATTCATCGAAAAAATTCGCGATGCAACCGGAAAACCAGTTGGTTTAAAGATGGTTGTTGGCGGTAATGATAGTGCGGAAGAATTAGCAAAGTATATGAGAGAAACTGGTAATGGACCAGATTTTATAACGATAGATGGTGGAGAAGGCGGAACAGGGGCTTCCTACCAAGAATTAATGGATAGTGTTGGATTGCCAATAAGATCCGGGCTCCCTATTCTTGTATCTACCTTGAAAAAATACGGTGTCCGCGATCGAGTTAAAATCATTGCTTCAGGGAAGATGTTCACCCCAGACCGAATTGCAATTGCTTTGGCAATGGGTGCAGATCTTGTGAATATCGCACGTGGATTCATGATATCAGTTGGGTGCATCCAAACGTTAAAATGTCAATCTAATACATGCCCAGTAGGGGTTGCTACGACAGATCCTGAATTACAAAAGGCGCTTGTCATAGACGAAAAAAAGTACAGAGTTGCAAATTATCTTATAACATTGCGCAAAGGGCTATTTCGAATTTCAGCAGCAGCAGGACTGGAATCTCCTGTTCACTTTTCGCCAAAAAACATTATGTATAAAGATGATAAGGGTGTTGTTTATTCATTGGAAAGTATTTTGAATGATATACAAAAGCAAATAGACGTAAGTTAATCCATAAATAGAACAGTGGCTGGAGAAAATTTTTCCAGCCAACTGTTCTTTCTTTTTTACTACAATTGCTAACGACTTCCAGCTTTTCTTTTGAATGACCATGCTGACCACATAGTTGCTACGATAAGGATCAGCAAACACCAACCAATCGCCCACCATATATGATTCCCTACGCTGGTACCGGTAAGGAGTCCACGAATTGTTTCAATTACTGGAGTAATTGGCTGATTTTCCGCTACACCTTGTAACCATTTTGGCATTGTACTTGTTGGTACGAATGCACTTGATAAGTAGGGAAGAAATAATAATACAAAGCCATATCCACTAGCCGCAGCTGGTGTACTAGCGACAATACCGATTGCTGCAAAAAGCCAAGTGAATGTCAGTATAAATAAAGCAATGACTCCTACCGCCGCAAACCATTCTAAAACATTTGCTGTTGGCCTAAATCCAACAAGGAGAGCAACAATGATGACGACACCTGTAGCGAGGAGATTACGAGCTAAGCTTGCTACAACATGGCCCGTAATGACATTGATGCTTCGAATAGGCATGGTTCTGAAACGATCAATAATACCATTTGTCATATCAGTGGCTACATCAATGGCGGTATGAGATGATCCAAAACCTGCACACAACAAAATGATTCCCGGAACTACATAATTCACATAATGTCCGCTTGAATCAATTGCACCGCCAAATACATACGTGAACAACAGCATAAGCATTATCGGCAGTACAATTGCCATCATCAAAGCTTCAGTATTCCGTATACTATGAAGCATACTCCTTCCAATAAAAACGGAGTTGGTAATTAGTAACGAAGGTTTTTTCGTCTGAACGATCGGGTTTATCATTTAACTCTCTCCTTTTCTGCAGTAAATGATAAAAACACATCATCCAAGCTTGGTCTGCGGACGGTTATCCGCGTCTCTTCCGGTAGCGAAGCAGCTATCTCCTCAAGAATATGTTTAACCTCAAGAATACTGCCGTTCGTAGGAATTTCACGTATAATTTCATCATTCTCATTACGTAATTCGACCATCTCATCGCCAATCTGTGATTTCATTTCCTCTGGGGTCCCATGTGCCACAATTCGCCCACCCGCAATAACTGCAATTGTATCGGCTAACTGATCCGCTTCTTCTAAATATTGCGTTGTTAGAAACACCGTGACACCTCCTTTTGCCAATTGAAGAATAATATCCCATAGCGCACGTCTACTTCGTGTATCAAGACCGGTTGTCGGCTCATCTAAGAAAATAACCGGCCTCTGCACCACTAGGCTTACAGCAAGATCCAAACGACGGCGCATTCCACCTGAATAAGCTTTTACCCTTTTGTGAGCAACATTCGTTAAATCAAAATGTTCAAGTAACTCCTTTGCCCGCAAACGTGATTCTAATCGCGACAGGCCGGAAAGTCTTCCCATCATTCGTAAATTTTCCTCTCCTGTTAACATTTCATCCACGGCTGCAAACTGACCGGTAAGACTGATGGAACTTTTCACTTCTTCTATATTACGGACAATATCATAACCAGCAACATGTGCCGATCCTGCATCAGGCACTAACAATGTCGATAAGATATTAATAAATGTCGTCTTTCCAGCACCGTTTGGTCCAAGCAGTGCAAAAATCTCCCCTTTTTGAACTTCTAAATTAATACCATCTAAAACAAACTGTTCCCCGAATTTCTTTTGAAGACCTTTCACCTCAATAGCTAGTTGACTCATGTTTTCTCCTCCCTTGTTTTATATACGATATGTTTTGTGTATACTATAAACAGTTTATTGCATACACAGTATATTACATATACAATTACATTGCAACCAAAAAAATGAAAAAATATATGCCTATTTGTTTTTAAAAACTGTGATTGAAATATGGAGTAATTGTAATAAACCAGAGGTGAACTGAATATGAAGGACAAAGACAAGATAGATGAGGAATTAAAGAACTTGCCTTCTGGCATAGCGATAAGCTGGGGATTAAGTAAACAGCCACAACGAGGCCCGAAGCGAGAACTTAGTATCGATCAAATTGTGGAAGCAGCCATAGAAATTGCCGATAAGGATGGACTGGCTGCACTTTCCATGAACAGAGTTGCATCGTCATTAGGATTCACGACCATGTCCCTCTATCGATATATTCCTAGCAAAGATGATTTACTATTATTGATGCAGGACAAAGTTTCTGATATTGCTTACCCAACGGGGGAACCGGATACCGATTGGCGTGAAAAAATGCGTCAGTATGTTAGGATTTGTATTAAAGTATTTCAAGACCATCCATGGTTTGCTGATATCCCTATTACAAGCGTACCTGTCACACCCAATCAACTTAAAGTAGTTGATATAGCGCTCGGTACCACTCGTGATCTTCCTTTAAATGATTATGAAAAAATGTCTATTGTTCTTCTTATAAGTGGATATTCACGTTGGTGTGGAATGATTATGAAGGATATGAATATGGCCATTCAAGCAGGGAAGAGCCCAGGTGCTTTTAGTGGTCATGATTACAGCGCGGCACTAAAAAAACTGGTTACACAAGATCGCTATCCAGACCTTTATCCCGTTCTAATGTCTGGAGCGTATACCGAGGATAATGAAGAAGAAAATACAGTAGGCGATGACTTTGATTTTGGGCTTGAACGGATTTTGGACGGTATCGAGCAATACCTTTCATTTAAAGAAAATCAAAAATAGAGTGTCCCATTTGGAACACTCTATTTTTGAACTTGTCCTTATAAAACCTTTTCCAAAAAGTCCTTCGCTCTGCTTGTCTGAGGGGAATTAAAAAAGTCTTCGGGTTTTCCCTCTTCAAGGAGAATTCCGTCATCAAGAAACAAGACACGGTCCGCTACTTCCTTTGCAAACCCCATTTCATGTGTCACAATCGCCATCGTCATACCCGACCCGGCAAGGTTCTTCATAACATTCAGTACTTCCTTCACCATTTCTGGATCCAGTGCTGATGTCGGTTCATCGAACAGCATTAATTTTGGTTCCATTGCAAGAGCGCGGGCGATGGCAACACGCTGCTTTTGACCTCCTGAAAGATTATTAGGATAAGCATTCTCTTTTTCCGTTAAACCTACTCTAGATAATAATTCCCTTGCCTTTTTTTCCGCAACCTGACGTGATTCACCTTTTACTTTCATCGGTGCGTACGTTAAGTTATCCAAAACTGTCATATGCGGGAATAAATGAAAATGTTGAAATACCATCCCGATTTGCTCACGGACTTTATTAATATTTGTTTTCGGATCCGTAATATCCTGATCATATACGAGCACACTGCCTTTTGTCGGTTTTTCTAACAAATTAATGCAGCGGAGTAAAGTAGATTTCCCCGATCCGGATGGCCCGATGATTGAGACAACCTCTCCAGTGTTAATACTCGTAGATATATTTTTTAATACCTCGTTTTTCCCAAATGTTTTAGAAAGGTTTTCTATTTTAATCAC
The DNA here is from genome assembly GCF_058781025.1 of Heyndrickxia sp. FW510-T9. Classification (NCBI taxonomy): domain Bacteria; kingdom Bacillati; phylum Bacillota; class Bacilli; order Caryophanales; family Bacillaceae; genus Heyndrickxia; species Heyndrickxia sp. FW510-T9. The sequence goes on from NZ_JBYSWK010000006.1 coordinate 90,416, forward strand.
TGTATTTCATTCTCCTTTCTACCCATTTACCTAGTAAAGTTAAAATCAATACCATTACCCAATAGATTAAACCCACGAATATTAACGGCTCGAAATTCCGGTATAGTTTTGAGCCAACCACTTGGGCACGACGCATTAAATCCAAATAACTTATAGAGGAAACAATCGCTGATTCCTTCGTTAAGGAGATAAATTCATTCATTAAGGCAGGTAAAATATTTTTCAATGCTTGCGGCATGATTAAATCCTTCATCATTAACCGATATGGTATACCAAGAGCTGCAGCTGCCTCCGTTTGCCCTTTATCCACCGCTTGAATACCTGCTCTTATTATCTCAGAAACATATGCAGAGGAATTTAAACCAAATGCTAATATTGCGGATAAGAAGGCAGAGATATCATATCCTGTTAATTGTGGAATTGCGAAATAAATAATCATTAATTGCAAAATCAATGGAGTTCCACGAAAGATAGATGTATAAATATCCGCAAGCCATTTTAAAAATTTCACTCTAGAAATCTTAAATAATGCTAATATCGTTCCAAATACAAAACCAAATAAAATCGCAATAATAACCAGTTTTATCGTAGCCCATATTCCCTTTAGTATAAAAGGAATATAAGGCACAATTTGGCTAAAGTCCAAATTCATGCCTTACACCTCTTTTCTATATTATTTTGTGCATTCTTAGTTGTTTTTTACCCACTTTGCTTTCAATTCTGCTAGTTTTCCGTTATCCTGCATTTCCTTCAATACTTTATTAACTTTAGCAACAAGGTCACTGCCTTTTGGAAAAGCAACAGCCATCCCTGGAGAACTAGATGTTGTATCATCAAATCCAGCTAATCCTTGTTTTTTGATGTAGCCTTCTGCCACTGATTTATCTAAATAAGCCACTTGAATACGGTTTGATAATAGTTCTTGAATAAGAGTTGTAGAGTTATCAAGTGCTTTCGTTTCAAATTTAACGGTTTTCTGCAGGTTTTTTGCGCCTTCTTCTTGAATAGTCCCTAACTGAACACCAAGTGTTTTTCCTTTTAAATCATTTACTGTTTTAATGGTAGAACCCTTTTTGGTTATGAACATTTCACCAGAGTTGTTATATGGTGTTGAAAAATCAACATTTTTCTTACGCTTTTCCGTTGCAGACATACCTGCAAGAACCATATCAACGCGTTTTGTTTGTAATGCCCCTATTAAACCATCAAAATTCATATCTTTTATTTCCAGCTTATACCCTAGTTTTTTAGCAATATATTTAGCTAAATCCACATCAAATCCAACAATATTGCCATCTGTATCACTTGTTTCAAATGGTGGGAAGTCAGCAGAAGTCCCCATCGTTAGTACTTTTTCACTCTTAGTGCTGCCATCATTTGTGCCTGCGCTCTTACTTTGCCCACATGCACCCATTAATGCAACTGTAAATACAATCGTAACCAATAATATAATCTTCTTCATCATGTTTTCCCCTTTCAGATATATAGAATGTAATATTTATTTTTATTAATAGAAATGTATTTTTATACAACATAATGAATTTTAACACATAACCTAAACCTTGAAAAGTAGATAAAATAAGTTATAATATTCTAATATTTCATCTCGCTTAATCACCTTTACGTATAAACATACATTTTCACACAAAAAAGAAGCACCTCTTAAAGGTACCTCATCATTTCTTTTAAATATTTACTGATTTACGAAATTCGTTTTGCATTTTTTCAAACTCTGTCTTATTCGTAATTAAATCATATCCTGTTAGTGCAAGGGCAAGAGCGCCATTAGAAAGGATTCTATGAGAGTCATCGGTAATCGTAATATCTGCAAATTCTTGGGTATGTGCAATTAACCCTGGAGAATTGAGACCAATATACGGATGGATAGCAGGAACAACATGACTTACATTCCCCATATCAATTGAACCATATGAGTCTTTTGCTTTTTTCACCTCTTCCGTACCAGTCGATATCAGATTCTTGTTAAAAAGCTGTGATAATGTTTGATTGGTGATCATATTGTCATAGCTTAATTCATAATTATCAATATTAACTTTTGCTCCAGTCATTAATGCTGCGCCCTGGGCAATACTTTTTACCTTTTCAACAACCTCATTTAAATTATTACGATCCTTGGCACGTACATAAAACTGAGCAACTGCTTTTTCCGGAACGATATTCGCAGCAAGCCCACCTTCTTTGATAATACCGTGAATTCTAACATCAGAAGTAACATGTTGACGGAGTGCATTAATCCCATTAAAAAGTTGAATAACCGCATCAAGTGCATTAATTCCCTTTTCCGGTGCTGCAGCTGCATGACTCGGCTTACCTCGGTACTCAAATTGAATCGCATCCATTGCTAATGATTCTCCACTTTCATATGATTCATCAGATGGATGTAAAATCATCGCCGCATCAATATCTTCAAAAATACCTTGTTCTGCCATCGGAACCTTCGCGCCATTCGTTTCTTCTGCTGGCGTCCCAAGTACTACAACACGGCCGCCAATTTCATCTAACACTTTGCTTAAAAGAACTCCTGCACCCGCTCCCATCGTACCAATCATATTATGACCACATCCATGTCCGACACCAGGCAATGCATCATACTCGGATAAATATGCAATAGTCGGACCTGGCTTTTTACTATCATACACAGCCTTAAAAGCAGTAGGTCTGCCGACAACTCCTGTTTCGACCGTAAAATCATGTTCTTCCAAAAATTCCACTAACAGTTTCATAGAATTATATTCTTGGTCACCTAACTCCGGATGATGGTATAAATAATCGCTCATTTCCCAAAGCTTGCTCTGTAAAGATTGTACATATGATTTTAAAAGATCCTTCATCTTTAATGATCCTCCTGTATTTTTATACGACTCTATAAATATTTATTACATTTTATAAATATACATTAAAAATTGCCTTTCAACAATATTTCTATTCCAACTTAAAGGAACATATTTATTATTACCAACTTTTAATATAGGAGGTAATTATGTCTCATCAAATTGCCTTATCTCCCTTAGCCTAAGCGGACATAGGATCCGTTATTTCTATAAAATGCCCCTACTTTAAGAGTTTAGAGGACACTGAATCCGTTATTCATGAAAAAATGGGTGGAAAACACGGCTTATATACAAAATAGCGGAACCTCAGTCCGCAAACAAGAGGGAAAAGCCCATTTTGTCACAAATAACGGATCTGGTGTCCGCCAAACGCTAACAATTTAAAATATCAGAGGCCAAATCAAAATGTGATTTGGCTATGAGTCCATCTTCTCCTTTTCCCACTTATCTGCCTTCCACAACTTCCCTGGCCAAAATGCATAGCGGCCAAGTACCGTCGTAATTGCTGGAACCAATAATGGTCGAACAATAAATGTATCTAGTAAAACACCTACTGCTGTTACAATACCAAACTGTAATAATACTTGAATCGGTAAGGTCGCTAATACTGCAAATGTACCAGCTAATATAAGCCCAGCTGAGGTAATGACACTACTCGTTTCACTAACTCCATTTGCTATCGCTTGGCGGTGCGGCTGGGTTCGCCTGTTTTTCCAGATGCTAGAAATCATAAAGATATTATAGTCCTCCCCAAGAGCCACAAGGAAAACAAACGCATATAAAGGAATCAATCCGGATATTGCAGGTATATCCATACCATCATGAATGAGCAGCCAGCTTGCGCCTAAAGCAGATAAATAGGAAAGTATGACGGTAATAATAAGGTAAAACGTTGCAACTATTGACCGTAAGTATAAAAGCAAAAGCGCAGCTATAATTGCTATCACAACTGGAACGATTACTTTTGTGTCACGATCTGTTGTATTTTCCGTATCGTATAGCTTCGATGTTTCTCCGCCAATCCAATAATGCCCTTTCACCTTAATCCCTGCATCATGCAGCACACCAGAAACTTCTTTTGTCACTTTTGGAATGGATTGTACCGATTCGGGACTGTATGGATTCCCTTTTAAAATCACATTATAAGATAAATAGTTTCCATTCTTACTGCTTTTTGTTGGATCTGAAACACTTTTCACAATGGAAAGCTTGCTTAATTGCTCTTTGATTGGAAGATCCTTACCCTCTGTATTAACGATCACTTCCATAGGAGCAAGTTCTCCTTCTGAGAAATGATCCCCCATTAGTGTAAATCCTTCACGAGAGGGCATATCCTTAGGAAATGAATCTATTAAATTTTGTGTATATTGGATTCGAGGAGAAAATGCTGCTAGCCCGCCTAATAAAACAACACATAAAATAATAACCGTCCACGGCTTTCCAACAACAAAATTTCCAAACCTTTTGCTTAAATCTCTAGATTGCCTTCGTATTTTCTTTCCCTTTTTTGTCTCTAACTCTTTCACCATTTCTTCGGTTCTAGGAATAAAAGGAAAGAAGGAAACCCTTCCGAAAATCGCAAGTAATGCCGGAAGCAAGGTTAAAGCGGCAATACCCATTATTAGAATAACTAAGCTAAATGGGATCGCAAACCTATGGAAAGAACCATAATGAGCCAATAATAGGGTACTTAAGCTCAGAACAACTGTAATGGCACTTACAAATATTGCCCCACCTGAATGCTTTAATGCTTTTTTCAATGCAATAAATTTATCTGCTTCCTCCAATAAATACTCTCTATATTTAGAAACTAAAAACAAACAATAATCTGTGCCTGCACCAAATAGTAATACAGTCATAATGGATATACCTTGTGAATCTACAGTGATAATTCCTTGCTTCGCTAAAAATCCAAGAATAGGACCTGTTAATCCGTATGCAAACCCAACTCCTATAAGCGGAACAATCGCTAAAATTGGGGAGCGATATAACACAATTAATAAAATTAATACCAATAATACGGTGGATATTAATAAGGTGATGTCAGCCTTACTAAAGAGCGCGACAGCATCTGTTGCAATTCCCACTGGCCCTGTAAAACGAACATGTAAACCTGACTCTGTAATCTTTTTATCCAGGATATCCTTCGAAAGCTTGTTTTCCATATACTCTTTAAGCGACGATAGATTATCTGTTAAATCGTCAGAACTTGCCTTTTCATCCATAAAGATTGGTGTGACAAGCGATGTGCCATCCTCCGAAACAGAGGTTTTTAATGCTTGTACCGGAATATCTCCTAAAGGCGGAATAAAGCTTTGTTCAGACAATGGACTAGTTTTTAAATGCTTATACAACTTTGTCACCTGTTGAAAGTCTTGATCCTTCAAACCATCTTCCCGGTACCAAACTAAAAGTAGTGGTGTCCCGGAATTATTCGGAAACTGCTCCTTCGCTACTTTTTCCGCTTGTACAGACATAGAAGTGTTCGGTAAATCTCCCGCTCCATTGTCGGCCATTTTATTTACATTTGGAAAAATCGCTGAAAGAAGACCAACCAAGGCAATCCAAATAAGAAGTGTTACCCATCTTCCTTTTTTGCTTGAGACCGCTTCTACAAAATGTATCAGAAACTTCATTAAGTCAACACCCCTTGGAAATTCATCAGTACTATGTTTTATTATTTAATATATATACTATAAAATTAATTATATATACTGGTTAGTTAATTATCAAAAGAAATGATTATGAACTTTTTAGCAGGGAGATGATACAAATGACAGAACAAAAGCAAGGTCGAACACTTGGCAGACCAAAAAGCAAAGATAAAAAAACACCTACAAACGAAGTCATCTTACAAGCAGCAACCCGTTTATTTTTTGAAAATGGTTTTCAAAAAGTATCCGTCGATGATATTGCAACAGCAGCAGGCATGACGAAAGCAACCGTTTACTACTATTTTGATACAAAAGCAGTGCTTTTTAAAGAAACAATCGTTTCGTTGATGAGAAGAATACGAGAACGGATTATACAAATACTTAGTACAGACAAACCTTTATATGACAGGCTTTTCGACGTTGCAATTGCCCATTTACAAGCGACCACATCCATTGATTTAGATGGCTTCATGCGAGAATCGAGAACTTCCTTATCAGATGAACAAATACAGGAAATGAAAATAGCGGAAGAAAAAATGTATAGCAGTATTGAGCAAGCATTCTTGACAGCTATAGATGCTGGAGAAATACCAAGTGTAAATGCAAAATTCGCCGCCCATTCTTATATTTCATTAGTTAGAGTGGGTAACTATAAGCAATCGGATGGAACATCTTTCTTTCCTTCCATTGAAGAAGCAACAAAAAATATCATGAACGTTTTTTGGAGAGGCTTTTTTGGTTAAAAAAGAAGCGCTCTTCGTTAAGTACTTTTCCTGATTACCTAGCATATTTTTCAAAAACTTTGACATGCAGAGCAAAATAAGTTAAATTAAAAATATACGAACGTTTAAAAATAACACACGTTAAATATTCGTGTTTTGAGGTGAATTTCATGGAAAATGTATTTGATTACGAAGATATTCAATTGATTCCTAATAAATGTATTGTGAATAGCCGCTCTGAATGTGATACTACGGTGACGCTTGGAGGGCACACTTTTAAATTACCTGTCGTTCCTGCAAATATGCAGACGATTATGGATGAGAAAAACTCCATTTTTCTTGCAGAAAACGGTTACTTTTATATAATGCATCGCTTTGAGCCAGAGAAGCGCATTGCTTTTATTAAAGATATGAAATCTCGTGGATTAGTCGCGTCCATAAGCGTTGGTGTGAAAGAGGAAGAATATCAATTTATAGAGGAATTAGCGGCCGTAAACCTTGTTCCAGAGTTTATTACGATTGATATCGCACACGGTCATTCCAATGCGGTGATCAACATGATTCAACATATTAAGAAACACTTACCTGGGAGCTTTGTGATTGCGGGAAATGTTGGAACTCCTGAAGCAGTGAGGGAATTGGAAAATGCCGGTGCAGATGCAACTAAAGTTGGTATTGGACCAGGAAAGGTATGCATTACGAAAATTAAAACCGGATTTGGGACAGGCGGTTGGCAACTAGCCGCTCTTCGTTGGTGTGCTAAAGCTGCAAGCAAGCCAATCATTGCTGACGGAGGAATTCGTACACATGGTGATATCGCGAAATCAATCCGCTTCGGTGCAACGATGGTCATGATTGGTTCCTTATTTGCAGGACATGAAGAATCACCAGGTGGAACGATTGAAAAAGATGGAAAGCTTTTTAAAGAATATTTCGGTTCTGCTTCTGAATTCCAAAAAGGCGAACGAAAAAATGTAGAAGGCAAAAAAATGCTAGTAGAACACAAAGGACATCTAATTGACACGTTAATCGAAATGGAGCAAGACCTTCAATCCTCTATTTCTTATGCAGGCGGCAATAAGCTAGACGCCATTCGTAACGTGGATTATGTTGTGGTGAAGAATTCGATTTTTAATGGGGATAAAGTATACTAAGAGGGACTGATCGGCGTCCCTCTCTTTATTTTATTGAATATTGATCCGCATCATTAATATGTCTCTGAAACACACTCTTTACCCTTTACTAGCTAATCTTTCCTTTATTTCCGTAATACTTAGCCCTTCTTTTTTCAAATCCTTTATTTTATTTATTCTAGTAATTGCTTCTTCTCTAGGGTACCGTCTGGTCCTCTTCTCTTCTTCTTGCTCAAAAGGAAGCATCCCTTCTTCTGTATAGAACTTTAGCGTACTGTACCGACTTCCGCTTATACGTACTAATTCCCCTATCGATACAAATTTAGATGCAAGTATTTTTTCTATGGAGCGTTGTCGGGACAAATTCCTTTTCCTCCTGTCATAAAGATAATGGATATTTTATTAAACGAACACCATGAACAGGGAATCTGTATATCTTGGAATGGGGAATCGCTTCATATGGAATATTATCAATCTTGATAAGTGGAATTTCTCCCTTACGAATCACTGTAACAACGTGACCATTACTTTCCAACCTTTTCATTACATCACGTAAACGATCTTCCTTATTAGAAAAATAAGTCTCCGTATCGATAAAAACAGATTGGGACCGTTCAATAACGGGGAAGACAAAACTAATTCCTGAACCAGAAGGAGTAGACATGATTTCCCTTTTTATCTTTAAGAAATTCTTCACTGCGTTTTCTATTGTTTTATGAATATTAATTGGTAGTACTAGTTTACCCAGAGAATTGTTATCGAATATTTCATATATGCGGCCTGCAACACGTTTTAATTCTTCTTTTGAGAAAAGGTCATAAAGACAGCCACTTTCTCTTAATAACCAAAGCATTAAAATCGTTTCATCCGTCATCTGCCCATCCTCTAAAATTTCAGCACGGAGGCTTTCCGTCAATCTAGTGAAGAGTTCTGAATTGCTGCAGTATTCCTTCATGGTAATACCAGCAGTTACAAATTCCAAATCACAGCTTAAAAGTGCAGGTATTTCTTCTAAAGCATTAGCTTCTTTTAATACAACCACAAAAGCATTTTCCAGTTCTTTTAATTGCTTTCTAGTCATTTTTAACACTTTTGTAAGATAATTCGGAAGTGATTCATTTAGTTTGTCACTTTTAACTAGTAGTACATTTAAAACAGATTTTTGATACAGCGTAAGTGATGGGCCCTCTATACTTCCTTTTGTAAATTCCAGGACATCACCCTTTTCAGTAAATTTCCCATTCAAATACAATTCTAATATTGCTGCGGCAGCCATACAACGCAAGGACACTTTCTTTGAATTAGTTAAACGAGTACTTTCCTGACCATTAAGTGCTAGCATGGAAAAGTTTTGTGCAAAACTAAGTTCCTTCACCATTGTCCCTCCTAGTTAAATTTAAAGAGAAATCTGTTTACTCGCTACTTACTACTTACTACTTACGATTTAATTATAACAAGTATCAATCATAATGTTAAGTTAATTTCGAAATATATAAATAGTTGGTATATTTATTTCGGTGGTATTTAACGGAAAGAAAGAAAATAAGCCAGTCCCTCTCCGATAAACCAGAGAGAGACTGACTTCAATTCTCAAGAAAACGATTCTATATTGGTGAAAAATAAACTTTAACCTTTTTCTACTTCCAAAGAATTAGATTGATTCTGCATGTTTTCGTTTAGACCAAGCGCTTGTGCTGTTGAAGTATGAATTTCTTGGCAAAGCTCTGGATTTTCCACTAATGACAAGCCATAAGAAGGAATCATTTCTTTGATTTTCGGTTCCCAATCTTTTAGGTATTGAGGAAAGCATCGTTTGATCACATCTATCATGACCTGAACGGCAGTAGAAGCCCCTGGTGATGCTCCAAGCAATGCAGCGATGGAGCCATTAGCCCCAGTAATAACTTCTGTTCCAAATTGAAGCGTTCCTTTGCCGCCTGCCTCCGTATCCTTAATAACTTGTACACGTTGGCCCGCTACTACAATATCCCAATCTTCGCTCTTAGCATTTGGAATAAAAGCTCGTAACTCTTCGATACGTTTTTCCTTCGATAACATAAGTTGTCCGATCAAGTATTTTGTTAACGGGATGTTTTTTACTCCTGCTGCTAACATAGTTAAAATATTATACAGTTTAACAGATAGAAATAAATCCAAATTGGAACCAGTTTTTAAGAATTTTGGTGTGAAGCCAGCAAAAGGTCCAAATAGTAATGATTTTTTGTCATCAATAAATCGTGTATCCAGATGCGGTACAGACATAGGTGGAGCACCAACTGCAGCTTTTCCGTATACTTTTGCATGATGCTCTTCAGCAACTTCCGGATTGTTACATACAAGGAATAGTCCGCTGACCGGGAATCCACCAATATGTTTGCTTTCTGGAATACCAGTTTTTTGCAATAAAGGTAAACTTCCTCCGCCGGCACCAATAAAGATAAATTTGGCAGTGTGGCATTCGACAGTACCATTATCGAGATTTTTCACTTTCAATTCCCATAATCCATCGCTAGTACGCTTAATATTATTAACACTATGTTTGTAGTTTATATCGACGTTATTCTTCTTTAAGTGGTCAAACAACATCCGTGTCAAAGCGCCGAAATTAACATCTGTTCCGGAGTCAATCTTTGTTGCCGCTATCGGTTCATTTGCAGTTCGGCCCTTCATCATAAGCGGAATCCATTCCTTCAGTTTTTCCGGGTCATCGGAAAATTCCATTCCTTGGAACAGATGGTTTTGTGAAAGAGCTTCAAAACGTTTTTTCAAAAACTTTACATTTTCTTCCCCATGTACGTAACTCATATGAGGCAATGGCATGATAAAGTTATCTGGATTATCGATTAGATTACTATTTACAAGATAAGACCAAAATTGCATAGAAAGCTGGAACTGTTCGTTAATACTAATAGCTTTACTAATATCTATGGATCCGTCCGGTTTTTCGACAGTGTAATTAAGTTCACACAGTGCAGCATGCCCCGTTCCCGCATTATTCCATTCGTTAGAGCTTTCCTCACCTGGGTTTTCAAGCTTTTCAAACACTGTAATATTCCAGTCTGGTGCTAATTTTTTCAAGAATGTGCCCAATGTCGCACTCATGATTCCGGCACCAATTAAGATAACGTCTGTTCTAGTTCGTTCGTTGCTCATTTTTTTCATCCTTACACCCTAATATTTGCAGAAAGGATGTAGGCTATCCTGTTTAGGCGTCACATCAAGCCATGGCGCGACCTAGTCACACCTTTTCTGCATCAATTTTTATCATACTAATAGTATATCACTATTAGTATTAGTTTAAAATAACTAGGATTATCTGATAATCATTAGCCGTTTGAAAATATAGCAAAAATTGGAGAACCAAGAATTTTAATTTTTAGTACTAGTCTCGTTCAAGCAATTCCGCACCGGCAATTCCTGGATGTGTCATCTCATACGGATCTAATATCAAATTTAATTCTTCTTCTGTTAAGATATCATATTTCAAACAAAGCTCCCGGACAGGTGCACCGCTTAAGATTGCCTCACGTGCAATTCTTGCTGCTGCTTCATACCCTATATGGGGATTAACCGCAGTAAGAAGTCCAGCACTCTTCTCTACATACTCTTTCAGTCTCTCTTCATTGGCTTTTATTCCTTTTAAACAATTGTCTGTAAAAGTGCGGAAAGCATTATTCATAATGCTGATGGATTGCAGCAAATTAAATACGAGAACAGGCTCCATGACATTCAACTCAAGCTGTCCCGCTTCGGATGCAAGGCAGATTGTATGGTCATTACCAATGACTTGGAATGCCACCTGATTAATTACTTCCGCCATCACTGGATTTACTTTACCAGGCATAATAGAAGATCCTGGCTGTCTTGCAGGCAGCATGATTTCACCCAAACCAGCTCTTGGTCCTGAGGCCATTAAGCGCAAGTCATTGGCGATTTTCGACATATTCATCATACAAACCTTCAACGCTGCAGATACTTCAGTATAAGCATCTGTATTTTGGGTAGCATCAACAAGATGCTCGGCACCAATTACCGGCAAACCGCTGATCTCTGCCAGATGTTTTACTACCAATTCGATATACCGCGGATAAGCATTTAAGCCGGTACCGACCGCTGTTGCCCCCATGTTCAATTCATATAAATGCTGACGAGATTGTTGAATTCTTTTGATGTCACGACCGATGACACGGCTATAGGCTTCAAATTCTTGGCCGAGTCGAATCGGGACAGCATCCTGAAGGTGAGTGCGCCCCATTTTAATGACATGATTAAATTCCTGTGCCTTTTCCTGAAAAACTGCATGCATTTCTTCCATGGTAACCAATAAGTTTTCCAAAAGATTTAAAACGGCAATATGAATCGCAGTAGGAAATGCGTCATTAGTAGATTGTGACATGTTGACATGAGTATTAGGACTACAATGGAAATAGTCACCTTTTTCTTTCCCGAGCAATTCGAGAGCACGGTTGGCAAGGACTTCATTCACATTCATGTTAATCGAAGTTCCTGCTCCGCCTTGAATCGGGTCAACTATTATTTGATCATGCCATTTGCCTTCTATCATTTCATCTGCTGCCTTAACGATTGCTTCTCCAAGTTCGGAGTAGAGGCTCTTAACATCCATGTTTGCAAGTGCAGCTGCCTTTTTCACGATTGCCATACCCTTTATTAATTCTTCATGGATATGATAACCAGTGATTGGAAAGTTCTCAACAGCACGGAGTGTCTGAATCCCATAATAAGCTTCGGAAGGAACTTCCTTTGATCCTAAAAAATCATTTTCAGTACGCATTTGACTTATTGTGATTGACATATTTTTCGCTCTCCTATTTAGTAAAGTACATTATGTCAGCATTACTTTTCTTAATTTCATGATTTAATACTTATACTTCCATTCTGGGTTAAGAAAAATAAATATTGTAAGAAAGAAGAACCTTTATCTAAAATCCTTTGGAATTCGACGGTTCACCCCTGTTAAGATTGCTGCTTGTACAACAGCTTGTCGTACTTTTGTAACAACATGTTCGTTGAAAATACTAGGAATAATATATTGTTCGTTCAATTCTTTTTCCGTAACAACAGAAGCAATTGCTCGAGCCGCAGCTAACTTCATTGGTTCATTAATAACAGTTGCCCGACAGTCTAGAGCTCCACGATAAATACCAGGGAACGCTAAAACGTTATTGATTTGGTTCGGATAGTCACTACGTCCAGTAGCAAATACTCTTACATGATCACCCGCTTCTTCCGGAGAAATCTCAGGGTTTGGGTTAGCCATCGCAAAAACGATTGGATCTTCTGCCATCTTCTGAACGTCAGCACCCGACAAAATGCCACCTCTTGATACGCCAATAAAAACATCTGCATCCTTAATAACGTCTTTCAAAGTTCCTTCTTGCTTTTCTACTTGATCTTGTTCTGCCAACCATTGCCACATTGGATAAGCATAAGTTCCACCATTTACGATTGCCCCATCACGGTCAACCGGAACAAGATGCTTTACACCCGCATTGATAAGCATTTTACAAATGGCTACGCCGGCTGCACCGATACCGTTCACAACTACGCGAACGTTTTCCGTCTTTTTACCTACAACTTTTAAGGCATTTAAAAGACCTGCGACAACAACCACTGCAGTTCCATGTTGATCATCATGAAAAACAGGAATATCTAATTCTTCCGTTAAGCGCTTTTCAATTTCGAAACAACGTGGTGAACTAATATCTTCTAAATTAATCCCACCAAAAATAGGCGCTATATTTTTTATTGTTTGAATGATCTCCTCTGTATCCTGTGTATCTAAACAGATTGGAAAAGCATCCACATCTGCTAATTGCTTAAATAGCATCGCCTTACCTTCCATAACCGGTGCCGATGCTAGTGGTCCTATATCTCCAAGACCGAGTACAGCACTCCCGTCTGAGATTACCGCTACAGTATTTCGTTTAATCGTCAAAGAGTAAGCTTTCTTTGGATCTTCATGAATAGCGGAACAAACCCGAGCAACTCCTGGAGTATAAACTCTTGATAAATCATCTCTATTTTTAATAGGTATCTTTGATTTAATTGAGATTTTCCCACCTAAATGTGCAAGGAATGTTCGGTCTGATACGTTAATTACTTTCACACCTGAGGTAGATCTTAAATGTTCAAGAACCTGCTCTTCGTGTTTATCACTTACTTCAATTGTAATGTCACGCACGGAAGATTCTCCACTAGAGCTAATAACATCAATTGAAATAATATCTCCTCCTGCTTTTCCAATAACAGAAGCAACTTCTCCAAATGAAATATCTTTTAATTCAACACGTGCTACCAAATTATTAAAAGCCATTATTTCTCTCCTCTTTGCATAATTTGTTATCTTCGCTTGAGGTACTACCTCTTAAATAGAATATACACCGACTTCATTATACTACCAAAAAATAAAATTTGTTTGGTATTTAGTTAATATTAATTTGGTAAAATACTGATACTCCCACAGCTAAAGCAGTGGGGTTCCGAATCTATTGCTTTCATCTGACCGGCAGCCACAAATCATACATATTGTATGCTCGGCATTTAGGGTTACAGATACTGAGACAATTTTCTCCAGAACATTCGCTGTCAAAGAAACATTCGCTTCCATTAATGACAGCATCTCTCGGCTCTCACGAGTTCGGTTGTATCAAACCGCTACTATCATTCCATCAATTATTTTGGATGATGCCTGAATTCAGGATCATCTTTTTTTGATCTAAAATTTCTTTTACTTCAATATCGTGTAGTTTTTTTAAAATATGAAATGTTTCTTTACAAAGTGTTCGATCTGCTTTCGTTCCAGATACATTGGAGTTCATTAACAAAAATGCTGAATATATATCCCTTTGAATTTTCGTGTTTTCGTCTATCTGATGCCAGCGCTGTGACAAAGATTTCTTTATATAATCATCTCGTACGTGATAATACTGACTAGCCTTAAATGTATGCGTATTAACTTTTACAAATATACCACCAAGACGTTTTACTTTTTCTTCTAAAATAGCAACAAACATTGCCGGAGCTCTATGTCCTAGTGTTTTTCCAAACCTCTTTTTCCGTTTATATTTACCTGTTTTTTCGGAAACCTCTGTTTTCCCTTTTCGCTTTTGCAGTGTTTTGAAATTCATTGTTTCCGTATAGAACGTGTCGCCTAATTCTAAAAGTCTATTCGCTAATGTTCGATGAGATAATTTTCTAATAGCCGCTTGTTTCCGATAAAGCTCTTTAAGGTTAGAACGAAGTATTGTATACCGGTTCGAAAACACCCAGAATTTCTTACCTTTTTTGATTGTCCCGTCAAAATGAAAGCATGTTGGATTAGTGGTACGCTTCGAGCGGTCCATCTTTCTTTGCGTTAGCTTTATTTGGCGAGAAACTTCTTTTACTTGCTCAGCTAAATTTTCCAATGAAACTTTCGTTAAAGAAGATACAGCTAAGGTTGATGTACCAATATCCAAACCTACTTTTCCATTACCAAGTTTTCTGTTTTTTGACGGTGGATATCCGGCAATAACTAGATCGGCAAATAAACGAACCTTTCCGCGAATTTCTTTCTTTACGATACGGACATATTTCACACGATAAAAATCCTGAACGGTTTTTGTTTCCCCTTTTGATGCTACCTTATAAGAAAACGCTGTTTTATTTTCTAAATGACGAAGGAGTTCTAAAGCATAATGGTCTTTATTTTTCACCATTAATGGAGAATGCAGATCCTTATACACGATACATCCATCGACATATCTCCAACCTGTTGTGTTGGTTTTCCCTTCAAAACTATCCATTTCATCCTTTCGAATGAAACGAACTTTTTTAGCTTTCCCAAACAATTTTCTACTAAAAGTATTCCAAGCTCTGGTCGCTACTTTTTGAGCAACCGCTGAATTCACTTGATTTCCATAGTGTTCACGAATCGGTTTCACCCATACGTGAGAGGCATATTCCGTCAGGTGGTATTTTTCTCTTACTGTTCTTAAATCATCTTGAATTTGTTTTTTATCTTTCATCAAAGCTTTATTTTGTTTATCTTTCTCTAACTTTTTCAAAACAGCTTTATATTGACGAATGAGTTTTTTATAATGTTTTACACGTTTCATTTGTTTTTCAAATTTCAAATATTGACCTAATACCGTATTGTACATGACTCTACAGGCCTCTAATTCATCATAAGCTACCGAAAATAAAAGAGTATTTCTCCGTAACTCTAACGATAATACGAAACTTGGTGAAGTTGTTTTTGCCATTCGTGAACACCTCCGCTACGAACATTTGTTCTTGTATCTATTATTATAGTATTTTGAAAATAAAAAACAAGGGGAAACACTGAGGACATTCCGAATTTTTCAGATACTTGAAGTACCACAAACCTTCTGTTTAGTGGAACTCCGTATCTGACCTCTCTTTCATCCCACCCCTAAAGAAGTGGGCTTTCTCGTTCGGGGAGTTCTGTAATTAAATACTGCACTATTTTAATTTTACCAATCCTCCAATAATAGCTGGGGTGAAAATAAAAAGAAACTAATGAGATACAATTAGTTTCTTTTTATTTATCAAAATTGCTGGCTGGTGATTTTAGTTTCTTCATTTCGCATATTTCTTACAATTATTAAGAAAGAGAATTAATTTTATCTTCCTCCCTTTTATCGTTTTTCTATACGAGCATTTTCCAAAACATTTATATCAATTTTTTTCATCTTAAGGAGTGCCTCAGTGACTCCAATGTTTTCGTCTCTTGATCCTTTAAATAAAACCTCATCCATATTACCCGGAACAATCTGCCACGATAGTCCAAATTTATCTTTTACCCATCCGCATTGTTCTGCCTCAGGTACGGCAGAAAGCTTGTCCCAAAAATAATCAATTTCATTCTGATCTTTACAGTTAACAATTAGTGAAAATGCTTCATTAAAGTTGAAATCTACGTCATTTCCATTGTCCATTGCTGAAAAATTAATACCGCAAAGTTTGAAAGCAGCATAATTCACCTTTGCGTTTGATGACACTGATTCTTCTCCATATCTACTAATTATCTCTACTTTCGAATCTTCAAATATTCCAGTGTAGAACTCTATTGCTTCCTCAGCTTTCCCACATGAATCACTAGAGAAAAGTAAGTTAGGCGTAATCTTTTGAACTGGTTGACCATTGTCTATAAGCATTAACTGCCAAAACAAACCAAATCTATCCTGAACCCAGCTATACCACTTACTAAAAGGATATTCACTTAATGGCATTAATTCAGTCCCACCGTCAATTAATGCTTTCCATAGAGTATTTACTTCTTCTACAGAGGAGCAAGCTACCATTAAAGAAATAGATGGATTAAATTTGAAGTAGGGACCTGCACTTATTGCCATGAATGATTGACCAGCCAGTTTAAAGCTCACCATTTCTGAATCTCCAGAAGGAGTGTTTTCAATAACTGTTACATTTAGTAGTTCAGATCCGTCAAATAGACTGGTGTAAAACATTGCTGCTTCTTTAGCTTCTTTGTCATACCATAAATGTGGAACTATTTTTTGCATAAATACATCCTCAATTCACTTTAATTTTACTAATTTCGAATTGTCACAAGGCTGCTATTTTTTCTATCGTACATTACATTTTCAGCAGATGAAACGAGTATCCAATCCATAGTCATAAAACTTGAACGAAATACTGTTTGGCTATTTACCAATCAATATGGATTTCTATTTCCATCTTTCTAGCTTATGTAAATTTCTCACGAACATGCTTGCTAAAAATTTGGGTAACCCCATTTCAACACACTTTCTTTTTACGATTTCTTTCATCTCATCTACAGATATATTTTTTTGAGTAAACTCTCCTTCCTGATAACAATGCTTACAATACATAGAGCTTTTTCCATTATTTTTTTCAGTACCTCGATCTTCTAGCTTCTTTATTGGCATAGAACAACTTTGGCATTTATTAAATTCTTTCATTATAACTCCTCCAAATCTTTTCATTCAGTACTAATAATTTATAAATCTTTTTAATTAAGGTGTTGTCAGTTCATATTCTCTTCGTTTTAACACGGTTAAAAATGCATCTTTATTATAACGGATTATTATCGTTAACTAATTCTGTACTAGTTTCTTCATCACAACGTTGTAAGCTTGAAGACAACTTAGGCATTATCGACTTACTATTCCTCCTTTTCTTTGATATCATCTATCCATAGAATATCATAATAGTCGGAAAATATTGTGTTTAATTTTTTTTACGGTTATTCAAAGGGAAATTCACTTTAATAAGCAAAAAGAAATGATTTCCATTAAGAAATCATTTCTTTCAGTATTTTTATTATATACATTATTTTCATAGATTTTAACAAAAGATACTCTTTACACTTCTAATATATAAAACCTCACTCACTTATGATAAGGTTACAGCGAAGTGTAATCTGATAAGAGTAAATTAGTCAGTAAACTTAACTAATCTATTATTCTTCATTGCTTGATGCTTTTGTTAATGGGATCTCCTTCATGAAGAAGATCAAGAACAGAGCAATCACTGCAATTACGATACAAATCATAAAAACATCATGAATTGAATTGGTAAGTATGTGTTTAATCTGATTAATCACGTTCCAGAAAGTAGGCAATACCTCCGCAGGAAGCTTTGCTTTTAAACCGTTTATCACATCTGCATTTGATAAAATACTAGGATTCTTTAGTACAGTTGCCATACTTGGAGGAAGGTTGCTTACATCTAAGCCTTGGATTCCTCTCATAATCGATGAATTTAAAATAGTTCCCATTAAGGCTGTTGCAATAGTCGAACCTAATAATTTAAAAAATTGTATTCCTGAAGTTACAACACCCATTTGTGATTCGGAAAAGACATTTTGTGCAGCTGAACTGAGTATTGGCATTACGATTCCCGTTCCTACCCCCAAGACAATCATATCCATAATAATCTCGAAGTTGCTGGAATCCATTCCTAAAAAACCAAGCATTAATGCACCAATGCCCAAAATAATAAAGCCAATGATTGATTGTGCTTTATATCTTTTCGTTTTCGAGAGGATAATCCCACTTAAAATAGATCCCACAATAAGACTGACCATCATTGGGGTCATTATCGCACCTGATTTACTAGCACTTTTCCCAACAACACCTTGTACGAATAGTGGTATAAAAACAGATGCGCCCATCAATATTGCATTGACTAAAAACATCTCAATCGCAGAAAAATTAAAAACAGAGTTTTTAAAAAGAGATAATGGAATGATCGGATCAGCGACTTTTCTCTCAATAAGCAAAAATACAACTAACATGATAACGGAAAAAGAAAACATGGAAATAATTTCAACAGAACTCCATTCATACTTATTTCCTCCCCAGGTAAAGCCGAGTAATAGCGGAATAATTGAAATAATGAAAGCAGCTGCTCCTAAGTAATCGATCTTTTTTCTTTCTGTAGTAACCGTTTGGGAGGGAAGGACAAACATAATAATGACCAAGGTGATAAGACCAACTGGTATATTCACATAAAATATCCATCTCCAACTAAATGAATCTGTTATATAGCCTCCTAATGTTGGACCGACGATGCTTGCCAATGCTCCTGCTGTACCCAAAATCCCTATATATTTAGCTCTTTCTGCTGGAGGAAATAAAATACCAACGATCGCCATTGTATTTGAAATTAGAACAGCACCGCCAATTCCTTGTAATCCCCTAAAACCAATTAATTGAAACATATTTTGCGATATTCCACATAGGGCTGAACTGACGAGAAAAATGATAATTCCAATTACATAGATCTTTTTAAATCCATATATATCCGATAACTTTCCAAATAACGGCATAGAAATGGTTATGCCAAGTAAATACGAAATCATTGGCCATGTATAATATTCAAATCCTTTTAGTTTCTCCGTAATTTTAGGCATAGCCGTCGCTACGATTGTACTATCAAGTGAAGCGAGCAATACGGCAAGCATTAATCCCACCATTATTAACATAACTTGCTTCTTGTTCAAATTTTTAAGTTCCATTTTTATCACTCCTTCTTCTGTCGTACCGAACGGTTGGTTTGTAAAAGTTGAAAAAACTCAGTATCGTGATCCAAAAAATTATTACCTTCTTCGCACAGACCGAATGGTTGGTTTGTTTCTTTCGATAAAGAAACTCGCTAATTGCGAGCCCTTACTCGTAAAAACAAGGGATACGTTGATTTTAGCTTTTAATTTCTTGATAAAAACTATCCCACAGTTCGAGCATCTTGCTCTTCGTGTGTTCAGTATTCATTTTCATAATAATGCTAGACATACCGATACCATCAGATGAATATATGAACATTTTTGCGATTTGTTCATCGGTCATTATGGAGTTAATCTCACCATTTTCCCTTGCACTACAAACGACTTCTTTCCAAGCATTTAGTTCAAATTGCAAACTCTCATAAATTTTGTCCTGAAAACTTGGAAAAAGTTTAATTCCATCAAAATAAAGTGTAAAGATATTTAGATCAAAGCTACCTACTTCATTATCATTTTTATCAACCTGAAAATAAGCTAACATATTTTGATAGTAATCAAAATATGAGTGATAAAATTGATAAAGCGAATCCTTATTTAAGTTCTCAAAAACGTTAGTAACAGATGCTAGAGTATTACTGAGGACTTCAAGAAAAAGCTGTTCCTTACTCTCAAAATAATGGTAAAATGCCCCTTTAGATAATCCCGTTTTCTCTACAATTTCCTTCATGGTAACTTCCTTGAAATTCTTTTGCAGGAAAAGTTTTAAGGATACATTTAAAATATGTTCTCGTGTATTGATCATTATTAAATCACCTCGGAAACCGACCGTTTGGTATGTGCGTTTATCATAATACTGCATTTTTGATTTGTCAATACAGTACAGCTTTAAATACCACTTTTATTATTTTTTTGTTATTCATTCTCCAACATTCCAGCAAGTTTATTAAGCGCGTCATGATGCAGAATGCGATAGTGACGTCCTTCTTTTTGTAAATATCCTTTATCGCAAAATTGGGCAAACACATATAATAAGTGACGATAGGAGACTCCTAAAAAGTCACATACAACTACGTGCTTTTCCCTATATGTCTCTCCGTCAGTTGTCTGTAAAATAAATGCTGCCAGCCGGTTTTCAAGCGGGAAGGAGCTACTTTGCGAATACTTTGCAGCCATTTGTGTTGATTTGACACTTAAAAACATGGCTAGTTCACGTAGAAATGTCGCATCTTCTATCATTTTTGTGCGACATGGATGAAAAGGAATAGCAAAACAAATGGTCTCTGTAGTAGTTTGAATCCCTTTTGTATAGTAAATCTGATTTAATAATTCCATTTCCCCAATAAAATCTTTTGCTTTGATAAAATTTAACAAGGAAACTTTTCCGTTTTGATGTGTTACATAAATTTTCGCTTTTCCTTCTATGACATAAAATAAATAATCTGGTCGCATGCCTTCTTGAATGATCCATTCGCCACGATTATATTTATGGACTTCTATATACTCTTCAATTGGAAATGAAAATAAATGCTTAATCGAATATTCATCCAAATAACGCTGCCTTTTCTCACTTTTATATATTTCCATAAATACACCCCATAATATGAGATATCTCATATTATTGTAAGTATCTCCATGATATTATGCAAGCATTGGGGGGAAATAAAATGAACACACATCGCTGGATGAGTATGCAGTTTTTTAGTTTTTTCATGACATGGGGTATTTTTCTTCCTTATTGGACGGGATGGATTATTCATACAAAAGGAATGACGGTTCCTCAAGCTAGTTTGATTATGAGTCTAGGCTTGGTGGCAAGAGGCATTTCCACATTATTTGCATTTCCTTATTTATCCGGGAAATTTAGTAGTAAAAGCTTATTAAATGGGGCGGGAATCGGTACGCTGATCGCTATTCTGTTTTATATTCCGGCAAGCTCCTTTACCAGCATACTTATCATCACATTAGTATTTCACTTTTTTTACCCAGCATTGATGCCTACTCTGGATAGCGCCGCTGGTGTCCTCGTACAAAGTAACCAATTAAGACATTATGGAAAAAGCCGTCAATGGGGATCCATTGGTTTCATCTTCGCCGGCATGATTCTATCTGTCTTTACATGGATGCTTGGAGATAAAGTGATTTTATGGGCGTTTTTACTTGGTACAGTTGTATTGGTATGTCTTGGCTTCATGCGTGCACCTGTTATTCTATCTAAAAAGCCACTTGTAGACAGGATACAAAAAGGCGGCATGTTAAAATTATTTCAAATCAAGCACTTTAGTTTGGTACTTATTATTGTAATTTTACTGCAAGCTGCACACGCCGCTTATTACAATTATGGTTATCTCTTTTTACAGGAAATCCATGCACCCAAATATTTAATAGGTGCAATTATTAATATTTCCGTAATCGCAGAAATCATCTTTTTTTCCATCGCGGATCGGAAGTTTCATAATTTTTCAGTTGGCTCCCTGCTGGTTCTGGCAGCACTTGGTTCATCCATACGTTGGATATTAGTATTTGCCTTTCCTAATGTAATTGTTTTCTGTATTGCGCAAACCTTGCATTCATGCTCATTTGCTATGGGTCATTATGCCTTTATGAAATTCCTAATAAAAAACATTTCACCTACGCAGATTTCGAAAGCACAAGGCATGTATTCAGCGCTGGCTCTTAGTTGGAGCACTGCTGTGTTTACGATATTCGGCGGCTATTTATACGAAATTGAGCCAAGATATGCATTTATCGGAATGCTTGTTTGTTCTATTCCATCCATGCTGCTGGCATTGGTTTATCGGAAACTGGAGCATCGAAAGGGAGAATTGATTGAGAGTGCCAGTTAGAAGATGAAATATTGTCAGGTCATTTTATCTAAAGTATATTTTTTTGCACACAAAATAGGACAGAGAAGGGCAATTTTAATCATCCCCCTTCTCTGTCCTTTTACCTGAGAGTTTAACTCTATAATAGAGCTTCTCCTTTGGTGGCGTTTTGATCACGCTCTCTCCAGAGTTGCGTCCCATTGTGGTTCTTCTACCTGAGAGATTAATTCCAAGGGTCTTTTTGGAACTTGCTCCTTCGGTGGCTTAAAGCAATTGCACTCTCCCACAATCGTCATCCGCTGTTTTTATCCACTATTCAAGTTGATCTAATGAAAATCCTAGACAAGCTATGTGTTGGGATGGAATCAGGCGCTGTTCAAGAAGCTCTTTAGTTCAACTGATATAGTATGGTAGTCCATCTCTATTTCAACGTTTTCTGATGTTTATCTATTTTCAGTGTATTGTGCGCAAAAAGATACACTCTATACTGTTTTTGTATCCACATGTGGAACTGAAACTTGTGGAGCTTTCAGCTTTTTCTTCATCATCACATAATAGATAACTGACGGAACGATTAGTCCCCAGATCCAGGCAAGATCGGCTCCTCCCATTGCTTTGGCTACTGGTCCAACATAGATGGAAGTATTCATGAATGGCACCTCTGCAACAATCGATGCCAGGAACGAAATTGCGGTTATTTTGTTTATCTTCCCGTATTTTCCGTTTAAATCAAAGATATCTTTAATGCTATACTTGCCGTGGCGTAGTATGTAAAAGTCAACAAGGTTAATGGCTGTCCATGGGATTAGGAAGTAACTAATAAACAAAATAAAGTTAATGAAGTTGGACAAGAAGTTTCCTTGACCTAAAATGGCTAGAATGGTTCCAACTGCTGCTATTCCAAACACAAAGAACACTCTGACCTTTGGCGTTACTTTCACTTTTGAAAAAGGCTCAACAGTCGTTATAGTAGACATAAAAGCACCGTATAAATTAAACACGTTAATCGATAACTGACCGAATAGGATAATGATAAACATAATAAACGAGAAGCTGCCAAACTGACTTGCCAAATTAGCTCCTGTGTGGTCTAGGAAATGCGGGATGGCTGTTGTTAATATTACTCCCAAAAGCATCATCCAGCCAGTTCCAAGAATCGTCCCGGCATACGTATACCAAAAGGTTTTTGAATAAGAAGTTTCTTTCGGCAAATAGCGTGAGTAGTCAGCGACATATGGTGCATAGGAAAGCTGCCAAGTTGCCACGATACTAACACTTAACATAAAGGTCCCAAAATTAAAATGTGAAGGTGACCAGCTTCCTGCCGGTAATGGTAATTGAAAAACAATAAAAGTTAAAACAACGAATGAGAGTAAAAACACCCATGTTAAATATTTTTGCATTTTATGAATAAGATCGTGGCCGACCATTGTTACAATAAAGGTAATGAGATTGAGGATGATGATACTCCATGTTACATTGATGTGAATGGTGCTGCTCAATACTTGTGCTCCTAATAATCCGCTACTGGCGAAAAAACCTAGATACATGAAAATAACAAGAAGTAACGGAATAACGGCACCAATAACACCAAATTGAGCACGGCTTTGGATCATTTGTGGAATTCCAAGCTTTGGTCCTTGCGCAGAATGGGAAGCCATAAAAATAGCTCCTAGCAGATTACCTACTATTATGGCAACAACACTCCAAAAAAGATTTAAACCCAACGTAACACACAAAGCCCCTGTAACTAGTGTTGTAATGTGCATATTAGCAGCAAACCAAATTGAAAATAATCCTTGTGGCTTTCCATGGCGTTCATTTTCAGGAATAAAATCAATACTTCTCGTTTCAATCTTCATCTTAATACCTCCGATATTAATTTTTGGAGACTATGCTGATTTTTCCATGGTGATAGCAGTATGGGGCACTAATCACCTATCTGTTGATATATTTTCATGAATAGTGGATGTCTAAGGATATCCTCCTAGACTCAACAAGAGTGAACTTTTTCATTTTGCGTGCTTTTTTCTCCTGCTAATTCTCTCTCTTTTAAGACGAAGCTGAGCAGATCAAGCGCTAGCCTTGCTCCTACTTGACCAGTCATTCCGGCCAGATCATATGGTGGGGCAACTTCTACTACGTCAAAGCCAATGACTTTCCCTCGTTTCGCTATTCCTTCAAGTAATTCATTTACTTCATCATAAACAAATCCGCCTGGTGACGGTGTACCTGTAGCAGGTGCGACCGAAGGATCCAAACCATCAATATCAATGGTAATATAGTATTTTTCACCTGGAGGAATCAGCTCCAGTACTTTTTCAAAGCTCATTTTTCTCATTTGGCGTGGCGAAAGAATTACTGCGCCGTATTCTTTTGCGGCGTCGACATCTTCTTTTAGGCTGCTGCTAATCCCGCGGATGCCGAATTGGAATATTTTCTGAACATGATCCATTTCCGATAAGCGGCGGATACAGCTTCCATGGCCATAGCGCTGTCCAGAACGATGATCAGCCCAGTCCAAATGTGCATCGATTTGGATGACGTGGAATGCCCCTACTTCCTCCAAGCCTTTCCCCACTGGTATCGTAATCGAATGGTCACCACCTAGCACAACAGGCATGGCCCCCTTGGAGACGATTTTGCGAATAGTTTCTTCAGTATTATCATGACATTGCTTGATATCCCCGTGAACCATGTCTACATCGCCACAGTCGACGACTTTCCATTTTGGCCCCAAATACATAATATCTTTTTCAATATCGTAAGCACCATTCAAGCCGAAGCTGTATAATGTAGAGCCTTCGCGAATTCCTCTTGGACCCATTCTTGCTCCAGATTTCCACTGAGTTCCCATATCGTTTGGAACACCAATAACCGCTACGTCGGCATCCAGTTGCTCAATATCAGGACAAACAGGATACTTTCCAAATGTGCTTATTCCGGTAAAAGGTAAATTCAAAAATTGCTTTTCATCGTGATTTGACATTTATGTTGCCTCCTTTTTAGATGTCTCGCTAATATTTATCGCAAGTTTCGTGCCAA
Source organism: Heyndrickxia sp. FW510-T9 (assembly GCF_058781025.1). Taxonomy (NCBI): domain Bacteria; kingdom Bacillati; phylum Bacillota; class Bacilli; order Caryophanales; family Bacillaceae; genus Heyndrickxia; species Heyndrickxia sp. FW510-T9. The sequence continues at coordinate 115,654 of NZ_JBYSWK010000006.1, forward strand.
TCTAAAAAGTAGTATTACCACGATTTTTCTAGTCACTTTTGACTACCTGTTTTCGACATATTTTTGGATTTTTCGATTTGCTGTTGATTGGCTTATACCCAATTTTTCGGCTAATTTAATACTGCTGGGATATTTTTGATACATGCGGGTAATATACTCTTTTTCAAGTAATTCAATATAGTCATTTAAGGGCATTTCATCATTTATTTTTTTCGTTTCTTGCTCGTCCATTTCAAAACCGATTTCATTTCCATTTGCAGTGATAATCTTCTTTTCAATATAGTTACGGAGCTCGCGGACGTTTCCTGGCCAGCTTTGCTGGCTGAGCCAGGCTACCATTGCAGGAGTAATTTGCTTGTTCATAGCATATTTTCGATTTATTTCTTCGGTGATTTCATAAATTAACTGAATGATTTCTTCCTTTCTTTCACGAAGCGGCGGAATCTCCATTTTGACAACATTGATTCGATAATAAAGGTCTTCACGGAATTTCCGTTCTTTGATCATTGTCTCTAAGCTCTGATTAGTAGCACAGATAATTCTACATTTGACATCAACCCTTTTACTGCCACCAACTCTCATCAGAGTTTGGTTTTGTAGAACGGATAAAAGTTTGACTTGAAGATTCATCGGCAATTCACCAATTTCGTCAAGGAACAAAGTCCCTTCCCCAGCTGTCTCAAAATAGCCTTTTTTCCCGCCTTTTTTCGCACCGGTAAAGGCTCCATCTTCATACCCAAATAATTCTGATTCGAACAGGGACTCCGGTATTGCGCCGCAGTTCACTTCGATAAACGGGTAATCTCTTCTTACAGACATTTGATGAATCATCGCAGCAACATGGTTTTTTCCAACTCCGGACTCACCTTCAAGCAAGACTGTTACAGGTAAATCGGCCACTTTACCTGCAACCTCAAACACTTTCGCCATTTTTCCATTCCTCATAAAAAACGGATTAATTGCCAGTTCTTTCAATTTTTCAATTTCTTCTTGATAGTGCTCCAATGCCTTTGCTACCTGCTCATTTTCCTTTTTTAAGTATTCAAATTCGGTAACGTCCCTCGAAAAGCTCATAGCACCTATCAATACTCCTGACTTGTCATAGATTGGATAGCCGGAGATGATTAATTTTCTGTCGTGTTTCGTCTCTTGAATGAGTGTTTGCTTTTGATTGGTTCGGAGCACCGTAGCGCAGGCAGATGGTGAAAAATAACCTTGCTTTTCAAGTTCAAAAATATTGTGATTAACAATTTTGTAGCTTGGAACTCCAAACACCTTTTCCGTCGATTGGCTTGTATATAACACCACCCCTGTAGCATCAACAATAAATATCTCATCAAATGAGTGCTGTAAAACATGCTGTAAAAGCACCGAATCGTCCCTAAATAAATTCATCCTACTCACCCAGTCATTTTTGAATATATTCTAATCGAAAATGACTAATTATTCAAATAAATATCATAATTCATACAAAAAAACTATCCATGACGGGATAGTTTTTTATTATGCGATTTTTTTCAACTGCAGTATCTTAAGGCTAGATCCATTCTGGCCGAGCGCGGAACGATGACAGACTTGGACCCCATTTCCCGTTTTAAACGGGGATGTACAGATATGATTGACCTCAACTATCAATATAAATTTCTATATTTTCTTGTAATCCATCCATTATCTTATAATCATTTTTAAATACTTCTTATAGAAAAATGTATCATCTCTGCTTCCTTTTCTCTATTCCTTAATTATTTAATTTTTATTCTTAGTAGTTTAACTTTTATCAAAAAAGTGTATGTATACAGTATCAGGTATCAACTACTGGGAGGAATTGTATATGTCTACAAAACCTTATGTAAAGGAATTTTCCAATGAACAAGAAGTTGAAAGAGAAGTTGTTACGTTACAATCAAACGGAGTAAATCCATCTAATATTTATGTGTTAACTCATGATCAGGATAGAACTAATAGAATAGCCAGTAAGGCTGGTGCAAACACAATTGGTACAGAAGAACAAGAACTGGGCACACTCATTATAAATGTTTTTAGTAAACCAGGGGACAGACTTCGTACTATGATGGAGGAAATTGGTCTATCTTCGGATGAGGCAAGCCTTTATGAAGAGAAACTCGATCAAGGTAAAATACTTTTATTTGTAAAAGATCAATATAACGTATTAAACATGCAATAAGTCATTCCCCTTATTATTACTTTAAAAGTACTAATCTATTTTTTATATGAATACTCTGAAAGGGCTGAGCTAATTTGAAAATTATTCGTTCCAAATCTTTCACATGTAAAGAACCTGTTAGTATTCTTAAGGTCTACCAATTTTTCAAAAAAGTATCATCCTACAAAGCCAATCTTATTTTAAGAAAAAATGGATTGCTAACAGATGGCAAGACATTTGCTTCTATCGTTACTTTTTTCATGATGTTAAAAAAAGGAGATTCATATATGTTTATTTTGGAAGGGAAGGATGCAGACAAAGCAATGGAAGCAATTGTAGATTTCTAAACACGGGTATAGAATTAAAAGTCAAAAACGAAAGGAAGAGCATGTCATGTATAAACATATTCTTGTTGGTTTTGATGGTTCTGAGGACAGTATGAATGCACTAAGAAGAGCTGCACAATTGTATTCTATGAACCATGACCATGACTCAAAAATAACGGTTGTGCATGCAATTAAAGAATCTATAAATGAAATTGCTTTTGATCATTATCATTTAACATACCCAGTGGTGCCTAGTATAGATGGAGGCATTTACCCTGCCAAAATACCTCCGCACGAGGACGAACTTCGACAAAATCCTCAGCAATCTATCGATGATAACTCAAGTCAGGTTATAGATCATGCGAAATCATTTTTAAATCATCATGATATACCAGCAGAATTTGAGACATTGAATGGAAGGCCCAGTAATGATTTATGCGATTTTGCTTTAGAGCATCATGCTGATTTAATAATTGTAGGTAATAGTGGGAAAGGATTACTTGAAAAACTATTAGTAGGCAGTGTAAGTGAAAGTATTATGAAAAAAGCAGAAATGGATGTTCTAGTTGTTAAATAAAAAACTATGTTCATAGAATATAAGCCCTTGATCAGCAATATGGAGAGGCAGTCATGAAAGTGGAATAACATATAAAAAAGGTTGCAGTCGAATTAATTGGCTGCAGCCTTTTTGCAAAATTATAGTCTACTAGTTTCCAAAGGTTTGACTTTAAACTGGCTTGGGTAATAAATGACTAAAGCATTTGTTTAGTATTATCTGAACTTGAGGATAATCATTTCTAAATTTAAAGAAAGGGAGATACATAATGTTGTGGTGGATTATCGGTATCTTAATTGTGCTGTGGGTGCTTGGCTTCTCGTTTCATATTGCCGGAAGCTTTATTCATCTTCTTCTAGTCATTGTGCTTATCGCCTTGATTGTGAATCTAATCAAAAGTGCTATGCGTAAGTGAATGGAAAATGTAGACAATTTATTAAAGGAAATGAAACTCGTGAAAAAGGGGCTCTGCAAAATCGGCGGTTACCGACTTTGCAGAGCCTCTAGTATTTTTTCGTCCCTAGAATCTGGGCTTGATGAATATCGATTATGTTACAGAGATCTTATGAGTTTTTACAATAACCCCGAATTAATTATAAACTCACCTACTGACAATCTTTTTTTATCTTTTTCTCAGGATCAAAGAAGGAATACCTCTCTTCTTATTGAAATAAATAGTAGTGAAAGCCTGAAACTATAGCGGATGAAAGGTATGCAGGTGGATACTAGGATCAATCATGTGAGGAGGGAAAACATATGACAACAGCTTCAAAATTAAATTTGTATGCAGAGCTGGCAATACGGATTGGGGTTAATTTACAACCAGAGCAAATTCTTGTAATAGGGCAGGATACTTTTCCAGTACCGCTTGAATGTGTTAAGTTTGTTCGAATATTAACTAAGAAGGCTTATGAAGCAGGGGCTAGGCAAGTCTATGTCAATTGGGAAGACCCGGAACTAAATCGTATTAGACTGGAATCTGCTGCTGAAGAGTCGCTTGATGAATACCCAAAATGGAAGGCTCAGTGGATGGAGGAAATGGTGGAACAAGGTGCTGCTTTTTTAGCCATCTTTTCACCAAACCCAGACCTCCTGTCAGGCATTGACCCATCCAGAATAGCTCGTGCAACGAAGGCAAAAGCTAGTGCCTTAAAGAACTTTTTAGCTGATTACACTAGTTTTAAAGTGAATTATAGTATTTTATCGATTCCTACCAAGCCTTGGGCGGAAAAGCTTTTTCCTGAGTTGTCCACTTCTGATGCGATTGAAAAACTGTGGGACATCATTCTTATGATTGTTAGGGTGGATACTGAAAACCCTGTTTTGGAATGGGAGCGTCACGTTTTGCAACTGGGTGAAATGACGCAAAGCTTAAATTCACGTCAATTTAAAAAGTTGCATTACACAGCACCTGGAACTGACTTAACCGTTGAGCTGCCTCGACAGCATAATTGGGTAAGTCTAGCTTCTGTTAAAAACGCGAATAATGTTCCATTCCTGCCTAATTTACCTAGTGAGGAGGTATTTACAGCACCTTATAGGACCGGAGTTAATGGGACACTTTCAAGTACAATTCCATTGTATTATAACGGGACATCGATCGATAACATGCAATTAACCTTCAAGGATGGCAAGATTATTGATTACACTGCAAAGAGTGGACTGGAAACATTGAAAGGAATAATTGAAACGGACGAAGGCTCTCATTATTTAGGGGAAATTGCATTGGTGCCTGATAATTCCCCCATTTCCAACTACAATATGGTTTTTTTGAATCCATTATATGATGAAAATGCTTCTTGCCATTTTGCCATTGGACAAGCTTATCCAGCCTGTGTGGCAGATGGACAATCTATGAGTCCAGAGCAGCGTTTAGAACATGGGTTAAATCAAAGTTTAATCCATATCGATTTCATGGTCGGCTCGAATCAGTTAGATATTGACGGCGAAACTCATGATGGACAGATAATTCCATTGTTTCGCAAAGGAAATTGGGTAACAGGAGCTATATAGCATCCCTTATTGATAAATATGAAAGCAGCAAATCTTAAAATAAGTAGTTCGGTTCAGAAGTAGAAAAATAAAAAGAACAAGAGTTATAGCAAGCGAATTAGCATATAAATCTGCTTGCTTCTTTTTCTTATTATGACAGGGATTATTAGGTTTAAAACTGAAAATAGCAATAGATTTAGCACAGGTTTTAGCAAGTAGGCAATAGCTATTGGTCACACTATAAAATATGTGTTAAAAGCACTGTCAAAAACGTTGCAAATTGTGTAATCAATTATTAGATTTATTTAGAGAAATGAAGGTTAATGTTGGGAGCAGGTTAAGTACCCGATCAAATAAATAGACGGAAAAATTCCGCTTAATTCGTAATTATTATTAAAAAAGACATAAATAGACGGAGAGATTCCGCTTATTGTCTCGAAAAATGCAAAATTAGGATATTTTGCTTTGTATAATGGGAAAATCTCCCCTTATTTACCCAAAAATGAGCTCCATTCTGCATTTAACAGAAAAATCTCCGCTTATTTTCCTTTTGCTGGTTACTCGTTTAAGGACAACACATCTTATTTAAAAATAATTGAGGATTTTAGCAGTGACGTTCTTTGGCAAAATTTGATTTTTCTTTGCGTTAGTTGAAGAACTGGTCATTTGATTATAAAAAAGCAGAGGATGCAAAAACCTCTGCTTTTTCTGTGTAATTTTATTATCTATAAGTATGCGATTAGCTTGATATTGACCTTGTAAATTCAGTTTTTCTACTTCACAAACGAACTACTTATCTTAAATATTTGCTGCTTTGTATTCCCACATCCAGAAACCTTTATCTTTTCTGGTTGCTGATAACAGGCCAATCTCAAAATTATTTTGGTTTTAACAGGCACTGCTTATGGGCAGAATAAGCGTAATCTCTCTTTTAAACTTTCTAAGACTTCTTCCGGCACTTCCCTGATCTTGATATCGCCACCTAGAAAAAGTAGCCAATTTGTTATTTCCGTCAATTCTTCTGGATTATTAGCATTGATAAAAGTCCTTAGAATGGCTGTGGTTTGATAAGGATTCGTATAGGAAATGGAAACTTTTAAAGGATGATATTTTTTGAACTGGGCAATCGCCTTTGGACCAAGTTCAAGAACAAGATTAATTACTTCTTCCAGCTTACTTAGTTTTTCTAAAATTTTTTTCCTACTTAATCTATTTTTCGTATAGTATGGTTGGACATTAGTAAGATTGTCGACAGGGAAAATCCCCCTTTTTTCATCATTTAAGTCAAATCCTTCAATCAGCCAAAGACCTTTTTCGTGATAAAGGTGCAAGAGATAAATTGCATAAGACTTTATTACCTTCTCTTCTTGAATGGTTATCAATAAATAGCTATCCAAAAGAAGGATTTGAATGAGTTTTTCTAGAATAGGATGAGGTAGGTCTGACAGTTCAAGTAGGTCAGGATTATTGGGGTTTGTCCCTTCAAAAAGCAAGGTTTGATTTAATAGAACAAGGTCATCTTGCTGGTTTTCAGAGATCAAGCCTAGTAATTTTTCGGCTAAAGACTGACGACTCTTTAGATAAGGTAGTTGTTTATTTCTTGTTGCCATGAAGGCAATGAAAAGAGCTTTAATCTCATTATCGGTAAATCGAACAGTAGGAAGGACAGAGTTGTTCATGACAAAATACCCCCCATCCCTTCCAACTTCAGCGACAAGTGGCATTCCCATGGCTTCAATTTCTCTGATATCCCTAATAGCTGTTGAACGAGAGATGTTAAATTCTCGCATGATTTCAGAAATTGTAAAGTTGGCGCGGTTGTTGATATACCGCATGATGATATTAATCCGTTCAACTTTTTTCATCGTTGCCTCCTAAACAGTATCATTTTTTGACACAATTAATGATTATTATAAACTTATCAAGTGGAAAGACCAATCATTTGATTAATTTTTTAAAAAAGGAAGGTTTTGAAAATGACGAATTATATTCTAGAAGAAAAAGACAGTTTTACCGTTTTAGGTATTGGAACAGAGCTTAAAAGCCATTACACAGACTTTGCTGGCATAAACAAGGAAAAGGCAGACTTTTGGCAAGCCATCAGCCAAGATGGAACGCTTAACACTTTAAAAGATCTGGCCACCAATGACTACATTTTTGCTGTGAACGAAGCGGTAAATAACAAGATGATGCATTATGCTGGCGTCATGACAGAGGAATCGTTACCAGAAGCAACGAGAGTTATCCAATTTCCTAAGGGGGAATACCTAGTTGTTAAAGGGGAAGGGAATACGGCTGATGAGTTAAGTAATAAGCTCGCTGGCGTTGCCTTTGGTCAAGTCTTGCCAGAAGCAAAGGACTTTGCCTATGTTGGTGGGCCAAATACAACGGTTGAGATGGGTCAGCGAAACGGCTTAGTATTTGGTGAAATGTGGATTCCTGTTGTTAGGAAATAAAGTGATCAAAGGAGAGATGGAATTGTCCTATATCGTTGATTTTAAAAATGTATCTACGGTTGGTTTAGAGTCTTCACCCGTAGTAGAAGCTCTTGCAGGTTTACGTGCTAACGAAGCCCGTTATTTTATGAACAAATACAAGCATGAATTTACGGTAGTACCAGCTAGCGAAAGTCAGGAAAGCCTTGATTATGTGAACCGAATTTTGAAAGAAGAACGTGATATTGAGTTTGCGGCCAAACCCTTAGAAACTTCGCGTTTTCAAGTGGAAAATATCAAATTTACCTACGTCATTTATGAGGATGGCCTTGTGCTCAACGTCATGTATACTGTTGATGACCCAAAGAAGCGAGCTGTTGGTTTTAAGCTTTCTGAGGGTATGGAAGTACCGAAGGAGTTAGCAGAGAAGTTTAAGTTTGCTAGGCAGAAGTCTAAACTAGCTGGAACAATTCGGGGCTCGTTTTTTGTAATTAAGGGAGAATATTAAAGTAAGTAAAAGCACAAGTAGAGGAAGACAGACATTTTTTGTATATGTTCATGTAAGAATTCAATAACAAAACAGCACTCTCCATCAAATTAGAGAGTGCTGTTATTTTTTTGTAAAAACAGTGTTTACTCACTTCTACGATGTCACGCAAAACTTTATTACTTTGGATTATGGTTATTTTTATTGTTGGCAATAGTATGGTAGCAAGTGCTACAAGTATTGGTGTATTACTAGTTGCTCGTGTGATTTCTGCTTTTTCACATGGTGTCTTCATGTCTATTGGTTCAACGATTGCTGCAGAATGGTTTAGAATCTTCTACAGCTCTTCCACATCCCTAAACTTCTTATAGACACCTGAAATCAAAACGCGAATTTTGTAATTTACTCTAAATGTCGGTCGAACCCTGGTACTCCTCCATTAGTATGTCTTTCCTTGATTTTTAATAAAATATCAATTGAACAAATGAATATCTTGTTAATTGTCCACTAATACTACTATCTACAGACGATAATAAATATAAAAGAGGTTGATCATATATGGAAAAAATTTTCTTCATTACAATACTAAAAGGTATTTTAATATATATTTTAGCATTATTTTTAACCCGAAAAATAGGTACTAAACTAATATCAAAAATGACCTTTTTTGATTTTATTATGGGTGTTTCAATGGGTTCAATAGTCGCAAATGCAATCATTGATAAGCAATCTGCCACACTATCAGCTACAACTGCATTGGTGTTATTTTCCACTTTAACTATATTCTCCGGATACTTAAGCATGAAAAGCTTCAGATTAAGGAAGCTAATCAATTCTGAACCGATAACTTTAATTGAAAATGGAACCATTGTGGATGACAATATGAAGAAAATAAAATTGACTATAAATGAATTAAAGATGAAATTAAGAGAAAAAGATGCCTTCAATGTGGCAGACGTAGAATTCGCCATAATGGAAACGGATGGAAAACTTTCTGTATTACCAAAATCAGATAAAAAACCACTTACTCCCTATCATATGAACATTCAAACAACAAGTACAGGTATTGAAAAGGATATAATCATTGATGGGACGATAATGGAGGAAAACTTAACAAGTGCTGGATTAGATAAAGAATGGCTAACATCTGAACTGAATAAACAAAATATCAAAGATTGTTCAGAGGTTTTTTATGCTGGATTAGATAATACTAAAAAACTGTATATATCTAAAAAAAATAGTACAAATAAAGAAACTCATGGAAAATATGGCATTGAATAATTTTTTTGCTTAACGAACATGCGGAGGTACTGTCTTATAAAACTTTTTTGGCCTTATCAGCGTACTTTTCCTTGCCCCTAATATCCCCACTTTGTTTGTAAGAATGTGCTTCCAATCTTCATTGCTTTCATCAAGAAACAATTGCGGTTATTCAGCAGCGCTGATTCAGGGAAATCTTGATGAAAAGGTTTATGTCTAGGCTACCTTCAAAAGCTGTTCATTTCCGTGTTAATCCTGAGCAATGCTCATGCCTTTACTTTAAATAAATAGGCTGCCTCTAAAGAGGTTCATTGAGACAGCCTACATTTACAAATTAGCAAAATCTCATTTACTTATAATAAGGTTCACCGTACCTATTTTATGCGTAGTTATTAAATATGCCTTCTTTACCGTTCTCAACCATATCAATGTAGTATCCTCGTGTAAACAAATGTGTTTTGGATGTGGTAAAGAAATATGGCTATATTTCTACAGAATGAGTAAAAGCTCCATATCCTTTTTTATGGCATGTACATAAGATGTTTTATGCAAAAAAAATGGAAAGGGTGGATCTGTTGAAGGTAGTCATTTTATGTGGCGGAAAAGGATTAAGAATGAGAGGACTAACAGAAGATGTTCCTAAGGCATTAGCGAAGGTTAATGGAAAGCCTATCATTTGGCATATTATGAAGCATTTCAGTCAGTACAATCATACTCATTTTATCCTGCCATTAGGATATAAAGGAGAGCAAATTAAGGATTTTTTTATTGGTTATCCATGGAGAAATCACAACTTTGAGCTGGATCTTAGCGAAAACAAATACAGATTGCTAAATGAAGTGGACTCCTGGAAGATTACTTGTGTAGATACAGGTGAAGATACAATGACAGGTGCCAGAATTAAAATGGTAGAGGATTTTATAGACGATGACATTTTCTTTGTGACATATGGAGATGGACTAGCTGATATCAACCTGGATGAATTGCTTAATTTCCATCAACAACAAGGAAAAACAGCCACACTATCGGGAATTAAAAGAAATAACCAGTATGGAGTACTGACCATCGAACATGGGATTGCCACAGATTTTAGGGAAAAGCCCATGTTGGACGTTACGATTAATGGAGGATTTTTTGTCTGCAATAGAGAGTTTTTTAATTATTTATCTGAAAATCCGGACTGTGTCCTTGAGGAGGAGCCTTTAAAGAATCTTGTGAAGGCTAGAGAACTTGCCGTTTACGAACATGATGGATTATGGATTTCCATTGATACCCCCAAAGATTTGGAAGAGGCGAATAAATTATGGAACTTCACCGATAAAGCGGAAAAGAGGAGAAAGGCAGATGCATAACCTTTCGAAGAATGTAAAAAAAAATACCGATTATCATTTCTGTGTCATGTCAGGGAAAGAGTATTGTCTGAAGGTCATCGCACTTCATCACTCATTGCAAAAGAATTGCCAGAATTTTAAACTGTGGATTTGCTGTATGGATCATTTTACTTATTCCCTTTTTCAAAAACTGCACATGGAAAATGTCCATCTTTTGAAAATAAGTGAGCTCGAAGATGACAGTCTCCTTAAAGTCAAACAGGAGCGAAAGCCCAATGAGTATTGCTGGACTATAAAAGCTGTACTTGTTGAATATCTATTAACGACATATAACCTCGATAAAATGATCTACTGTGATGGAGATCTCTACTTCTTTTCCGATCCGGCTGCTATTTTTAAGGAGTGGGGCAATTATTCTGTTTTTTTATGCCCTCAGCGTGATCTGGATTGGGTAGAGCAAATATATGGAAGGTTCCAGGCCGGCTTAATAGGATTTAAAAACGACCAATACGGAATGGAAAGCTTGAAATGGTGGAAGGAACGCTGTATTGAGTGGTGCAGCCATGAAGAGAACAATGGACGGTTTGGCGATCAAAAATATCTCGATCAATTTCCACTCTTTTTCCAGCGGGTGAAAATTTCTGGTCATTTGGGAATTGACGCTGCTCCCTGGAACAGTATTTATAACAACAACTTTGAAATCTCTTTAAAAAATAAAAAAGTTTTCATTGAAACTCACCCGCTCGTCGTCTTTCATTTTGCCTGCCTCTCCATTTTTAACCACTACAAGTTTGATTTATGGTCATTGGGCACAATACAGATTCCAAATAAGATTCTCGATCTTATCTATACTCCCTATTTACAAGAAATTCGGACAGCCATGAATGAAATAAAAGCTATAGATCCGGTTGCATTGGCCCATTGTTTAAGTGGACAGCTTGATTCTAAAGCAAAGACATTTTATAACGATACCCATTCACGACGAAAAATGAATAAATTTGATAATTTCTATCATTTTGCAGTCATTCTCAGTAAAGAGTACTTAATAAAAGGAATGACCCTATATTCTTCATTAAAAAATCAGATTGACAACTTCCATATGCTGATTTGTTGTGTTGACAATGAAAGCTATAATCTGGTCAAAAGCCTAAATCTCAGCAATGTTACACTTATTCCGGCAACGGAAATAGAAGATAAAAAACTTCTGGCTGTAAAGGGGCATAGAACATTGCAAGAATATTGCTGGTCATTGAAAGCCCCATTTTGCCAGCATATTTTAAATCACTTTACAGAAGTAAACCAACTATTCTATTGTGATAGCGACTTGTATTTCTTTTCAAACCCAAAGCCGCTCCTTGAAAAATGGGGCCAATATTCTGTTTTTCTTTGCCGCCAAAGGGGGACCAATGAGCTTGAAAGAGTCCATGGCCAATACCAGGCAGGCCTAATCGGATTTAAAAGAGAAGAAAACAGCATGAAGATTCTGAACTGGTGGAGAGAAAAATGTTTGGAACGGTGTTCAGCCGTTTATGAGCCTCTTTATGGTACATGGGGGGATCAGAAATATTTAGATGCAATCCCACACTTATTTTCGAATATTAAAGTAAGCGAGGACACGGGGATCAATGCCGCGCCATGGAATTTAGTGATGAATAATCATCATGTTGTTTCCACAAAGGGAAAAAAGGTAATGATAGATGGTCAAGACTTAATCGTCTACCATTTTGGAAGCCTATTAATCCTGGATAAGAACCGCTACGATTTCTGGAAATGGGAACCATTAGCTTTTGACTCTTCTATTAAATCAAATATTTATGAACCATATATCAATCAATTAAGACAAACATTCAAAATGGTGGAAAAACAATTGAAACAAAAAAGTCCCGCTCCTTTTTTTGCCACCGTTCCGAATGACTACAAACCAAAAAACCCTTTCAAACTGCACAAAAGAAATGGTGAAGGGACATCATGAATTTACATTCGTTTGAAAATAAAAGAGTTTTAGTTACTGGAGGCTTTGGTTTTATCGGTTCGCACTTGGTTAGAAGGTTGCTCCAGGAAAAAGCTCAGGTAGCTGTACTTGTCCGCGAAACATCCAACCCTTGGAGGATTAAAGATGTGCTGAAGGACGTTCATGTTTTTAAAGCTGATATCCGCAATACGACGAACGTAATAGACGCCGTGCTTCAATATTCACCACATTACATTTTCCATCTTGCAGCATATGGAGTCAATTCAAATCAACAGAGTTATGTGGACGCTGTTCAAATAAATGTCCTGGGAACCATTAATATCGTACTAGCCGCAAAAGAGGCTTGTTGCGAAAGAATCATTAATCTTGGAAGCAGTTCGGAGTACGGCGATAAAAGAGAACCCATCCATGAACATATGAAACTTGAGCCTGTCGATTTATATGGAAGCACGAAGGCCGCGGCAACTCTTATATCCCATCAAATTGCATTAGAAAAAGGCATTCCCATTGTGACTCTGCGACCATTTGGAATATTTGGCGAAATGGAGGATTCCCATAAATTATTTGGATATACCATCATGAGCCTACTTAAAAACCAAGAAGTAAAGCTGACCTTGTGTGAGCAATATAGGGATTACTGTTATATAGACAATCTCATTGATGCAATATCCATTGCAGCACTAGAGCCATCCGTTCAAAACGAAATTTTTAATATCGGAAGCGGGGAGGCCTTTCCATTAAAACATTTTATCACCTTGATTTTTAATAATATTCAAACATGTCAAGAACCCCAATATGGTGCAATTTCAAACAGAATCAATGAACGAACATGTCCCCTCCCTGATATCAGTAAATTCAAATCAACGTTTGATTGGAATCCCGCAATACCACTAGAAGAAGGACTGATTAGAACCATTAACTGGTATAAACAAAATCATTGATCGAGAATGCGAGGGTAAAGATGTGTTTAACAATCTTGAAAGATTGAAAGATAAAACAGTTTTGATTACAGGTCATACAGGATTCAAAGGCGCGTGGTTGGCAATCTGGCTAAATGAAATCGGGTCAAAAGTGATTGGCTTTGCCCTTGACCCAATTGGGGAAAATAATCTCTTTAGGTTAGCCAATTTAAAGGACAGGATCATCGATATTAGGGGAGATATTAGAGACCTGGAAAAATTAAAGAGCGTATTTGACCAGTATCAGCCGGAAGTTGTTTTCCATTTGGCTGCGCAGCCATTAGTTAAATTTTCCTACGAACAGCCGATTTACACTTATGAAGTCAATGTTTTAGGTACTTTGAATGTGCTAGAAGCCATTCGGCATTGCGATTCAACCAAAGCAGGCATCATGATTACGAGTGATAAATGCTATGAAAACAAAGAGTGGGTTTGGGGTTATCGTGAAAATGACCCGATTGGCGGATATGACCCGTACAGTTCCAGTAAAGGGTGCTGTGAAGTATTAGTGTCAGCCTATCGCAGTTCTTATTTCCCTGTGGAATGTTTTTTTGAGCATGGGAAAGTGATTGCTTCCGTTCGAGCCGGAAATGTTATTGGCGGAGGCGACTGGTCAACGGATCGCATTATCCCGGATTGCATAAGAGCTTTGGAGGTTAATCAAGATATTATCATACGAGCTCCCAAATCCATCAGGCCGTGGCAGCATGTCTTGGAACCGCTAGGAGGATATCTTATTCTTGCAGCCAAACTACTTGAAAAAAATACCCTCTATTCTGGCGCCTGGAATTTTGGACCGGAATCAGATAGCATCATCACCGTTGAAGAGCTTGTTAATAAGCTCCTGGACCAATGGGGCCCGGGACGTTGGGTTGAGGAAGAGAAAAATTCGTCAGTACATGAAGCAAAATTACTAGGATTAGATATTAGTAAAGCGAAGTATGAATTAAATTGGCATCCAAGATGGAATATTGATAAAACAGTAGAGAAAATAGCCGAGTGGTATAAAAATTATAAACACACCAATGTTTATAACCTGTGTGTTAATCACTTGAGTGAATATATAAATAATGGGTAGGGAATATGAATTGCGGATTACTACACTATTATGCAAATATTGAAAATGGAACCCTTTTGATATCGAAATAGAGCAAAAGGGTTTTGTTCAATCTGCCTAATTTAATTTTTTTCAAGCTACCTAATGTGATTTCTATCAGATCATTGAGTAGCTAATGCATAAGTAAAAGTAGTTAATGGTCCATTGTTATTTCACAGAATTAATACCTAATATCATAAGACAGAGCATCAATCAACGTTTACAGATTCTTTTTTAAAAAATTTTTTAAACCAACAACAATAAAGTTTTTTTACATTGAATAAAATTTATTCATTGGGAGAAATTCTAAGGGTTTGCAGTTACTTATGGTACGGCTCCCCGTATTGTAACTAAATGAGGTTTTCAGTATGATATCTACTTATGTTACTAACAAAAAAAAGTCCAGTTATATCTTATTACCCCTAGTTACTGCCAACACTAAAGTTTCACTTCTTATTAGCTTCATATACTTTCAACAGCTTACCTTTGATTGTTGTGTTCTTCATCTTTTTCAACACAATCGGACCTTTATCATTTAATATTTCAACATAAGAAACAGTATCTAATATTGTAATGATGCCAATATCCTCCACTGTTACTCCGTCGATTTTTGCAATCGTTCCAACAAAATCTACCGCTCTAAACTTCTTTTTCTTACCACCATTAAAGTACAATTTCATGATTTGCTTGTTTAATTTTTCACTTTTTGCTTTTTTAATCGTTGGTTCAACATTCATTTTTGCTTCAAAGGCAGGTTTCTTATTTGCAACTTCCTCTTTTGAAGGAGCGGCTATTTTCGGAATCTCAAAACCAATGTATTCTTCAATTTCACTTAAAAACCGATCTTCAAATGGTGTAACAAAAGTGATGGCTTCCCCTTTTTGACCCGCCCGTCCTGTTCTTCCCGTACGGTGGACATAGCTTTCTTTCTCTAACGGGAGGTCATAGTTGATGACATGTGTGATATTATCAATATCAATTCCTCTAGCGGCTACATCCGTAGCAATCAAATAGCGAAATTCCCCTCTTCTAAAGTCATTCATCACGTCAAGCCGATCCTCTTGTATCATGCCACCGTGGATTTTATCACAGCTATAACCTAAATCCTCTAACTGATCACACACAGTATCTACTCGATCTTTTGTTCGACAGAAGATTATGCAACTATCTGGATTTTCAACAATCGTTACATCTTTAAGTATAGAAAATTTATCGTCTTCTACCACTTCAAAAAGAGAATGATCAATTTTATCAGTCGTGATTCCTGTCGCCTTAATTTCAATATCGATAGGTGTTTTCATATAGTTAAGTGAGAGGTTTTTAACCTCCTTAGGTAAAGTAGCTGAAAAGAGCATTGTCACTCGTTTTCGGGGTAACTCTTTGATGATGGCTTCTACTTGTTCAATAAATCCCATGTTTAACATTTCATCCGCTTCATCGATAACAAGATAGTTAATACGATCTAAGGCCAGAGTACCTCTTTCAATATGATCTAACACACGGCCCGGAGTACCAACGACTACATGTGTTTTTTGGTTTAATTCTGTTTTTTGGATGGCAAAAGGTTGTTTTCCATAAACAGCTGCTGCTTTTATCCGTTTAAATCTGCCTATGTTGGTGAAATCCTCTTTCACTTGCACAGCAAGTTCTCTCGTTGGTGTCAAAATTAACGCTTGAGGTTTATTTTCCTTCCAATCGATTAATTCACAAATTGGAATCCCATATGAGGCAGTCTTCCCACTTCCTGTTTGTGATTTCACGACAAGATCCATTTTCTCTAACACAAGAGGTATGACCTTACTTTGAACGGCTGTTGGATTTACATATTCTAAGCTATCCAGCGCGTTTACTATTTCATTACTTAATTTATAATCTTTAAAACTTTCTTTGCACATAACTAAGCCTCTTTTATTTGGGATTATTTATCTTATTATTTCCGTAAAGATTGTTACCTTATTCAAACTACCATTATACGCGAACTTCGCCTTGCAAATGAACTAGTGCGTGAATTAATAAAAAAATGACCTGCCTTTTGGGCAAGTCAAGTGCTAGATATCGCAATGGATCCAAGCATAGAAATCTTCAAGCCTTATTTGAATTTATAGAAATAAATGCAAACAAATTAATTATTTTAGTTGATCTTGCTAAATATTAGAGAGGAGGTAATCCGCTCTAATATTTTTTGAAAATTCTCATCTACTTATGATACGGTTCCCCGTATCATAAATAGAGGTAACGATTTTCCCAATCTTGTTTACTAATAAAAAATTTATTAAAAACAAAAGACTTTTTAAATAGGAAACTTAATATGATTTAACTTAAAAAGACACTCAAAAGATAATAAGACGGTCCCTTTAGAATCACAAAATAAAAATAAACTTTAGCAACTAATACAAGAAAAAGCATGGTCATTCACCTATGGAATAATCATGCTTTTTCTTTTTCAAAGGCTTGTTTTAATTATAGATAATCTTCCTATTTTTCTTTATGGCTAAAGGCAATTGAAGATAATGAAAATACTATTGGCAACCATAACAATTCAGGAGAAAATAATATTTTATATTTTATTAAAGATACAATAATGGCTATTACAACTCCGACAATTAAATTTAGACATATTCTTTTAACAACTTTTAGTTTTCCCTCATTTTTTATAGAATAGGAGAAGTTAATTACAACGTGTATGATCCCTGTCACTAAAGTAATTAGTAAAATGGTCATAAAAGTTAAAACAAAGTATCTTGAATATGGGCTCATGAAGTCAATTCTGCATAACGCTAAAACCAAAGACACAGCACATAATACTCCAAACAAAGTATAAATGACTTTTGCTACAGTAAAAAAATATTTCATATTGAATCTCCTCTATACTTCCGCTTACTTCGCTATTAAGGAAATAGAGCGTAAAATCAGGAAAGCTGTGTGATATTATTGAATATGCATAAGATATCTCCAATACTTTTATAAGGATAATTATACCCTTTTTCTAAATTTGCGACACAACAAAACCTAGCCTTTGATCTAATCAAAGGAATTAAGGAACTGTTACTACAGTTCCTTAATTAATAATACTATTCTTTTAATATGAGTATATTTTGTGATCCTATTTTTTCATATAAATAATGTCCTTTATGTCGAAAACCTTGTCGGTTAGACCAATTCTTTGTGCAGGCAGTTTACTTTTTGAGAAAAAACGATACCTACTTATGATACGGTTCAGCGCTAATGCACACTAAACCCATTAGGTTTATAGTAATATATTTTGTTAATTTTGGAATTGCAATAAACATTGCATAAAACAATAACTATCATTTAGAACTGTTTAGAAAATCTAGCATTTCTTTGGTAGGTTTAATATACACATCTCCCGCGTCTTTTCCATCAGCAGGATAAAAGAGTATGAGTCGAATGTTTTCTGATGTATCAGTTGGTACTTGGATGTCTTTATTTGTAAGGGTATATACCTTATCAACACTTCCACCCACTAAATGCACTTTTGCCGTGTTAGCCCCAGCGCTGTCTTTCATAAACGTTACTTTCTGTTGTAATAATTGGGTACCTTGTGGAATATCTAGACCTTTATGATAAAAGCCATTAACGTTCATATCTGTATAGAATACTTTTTCAGCACCAAGGTTTTGTTTTGCCGTAACCTCAATTGTAATCGCTCCAGTTACATTTTTATAATTGTTGTCATATTCTCCATTATCTGGCCAATTTATTACCACACGATAGACTTGTGGTTGCACCCCATTATCGTAAGTAGGGGTTCCGTTTGGAATGTCATCATATACATTCAATTCGTTAGCTTTTCCTGTTGCAACCTCCCCCCACTTGTTATCTGCACCTTTTTTCTCAATTTTCATCTCTAAAGGCACTCCACCTCCTCGATTAGTAAATAAATCTCCTGTTCCCTTTACTTTGATATCATACTTCACATGAAGTCCGGATTTGTTTATCGGTGTAAACAAATGCACAATTTGTTGTCCAGGAGAAAAATCTTTTACTTCAAAACTTTGAGATAATATTCCTGCAAAATCCTCAATAATAAACGGGTTGGTACTAATCTTCTTTAATGTATCTGGGTTTCCTGTTAAAGTTTTTGTAAACCCTGCAAATGAGTCTAAATTTGTCCCTATCCCAAATGCCACTGCCCCTGCTAATGCTACTGACGCAACCGTTTTTAATTTCATTTTAATATTCCTCCAGTTTTTTTAAAATTTGCTTCTTCTGAATCTGAATTAAACTTTTTATTTTCTACCTGGTAAAAATCGTTCCCCCCTAATAAAGTAATTGCAATGTTAATCATTTTGTATTTTAGATTCTCCCTTGCCCGTGCCTTCTTGATAGTCTATTTAATAAATTTCCAATAAGGAGAAGTGCTAACGGAATTGAAATTAATGTAATGATTCCCATTGGTGTCTGTAAGTCCCTTAAGATAAATCCTAGTTTTGGTATCGTAAGAAACTGTTTTCCTAAAACCTTAGAAGCGCTGATCTTCTCTTGATCAGCTATTTCGTTTGCATCTCCTTTAGTTGTAAAATAAATCTCGTTACCTTGTTCCATTCTATTCACAATTCGATGAGTAACTAAATATATACCTTGTTTAAAAGTAATAATATCCCCTGGTTTTAAGTCTTCTACTTTAGGCTTTTTGATTAGAATTACATCTCCTGGTTGAATACTAGGAGACATACTACCAGTTAGTATTGTAAAATGTGAAAAACCCAGTATTGAGGGTAATTTTCCTTCATTGTTTTTAGCTTGAAATGTCGAATAAGCATACATTCCAGCAAAAATAAGAACAATTCCCCAAAAAATATTCGAGATCCATTTTGTAGCTTTTCTCATTTTCATATAATCACCACTGAACTTTATTTTTGTCGAACACACCTACTAGGAGAATAAGTCGTTCTCTATTAAGCACAATATAAATATAGTATATGTGAAAATATACCTATTACAAAAGCCTGCATCTGCCCTTTTTTTGTGAAATATATACTATTTCCTTTTGCAATCTCTATTATTCTCTTATATTCTCATTATTTTGTTTTTTATTAAGAACGATTATACCAAATTTATTTATCTGACAATTTTTTCATTAGTAGTAACCTGATTGCAGCCGCTTTGTTAGGGATATAATAAAAGTGAAGATGCCACAGTCAAATTAGATTTTTGAACATGTTGTTCCGTTTAGAACTTGGTTCAGCAAGACAAAGATTAATCATGGGGTTTTTCGATATGTATTTACAATTACTTGAAGAAGAACAATAAAAACTATCATGAGTTTCAACTCTCCACCCATGCATAGAAATGTATTCTATATGAGTAGTACACAAACATAATAAGGTCGGTGTGAGCAGAGTTTGGCTTATCCTATTCACAGTACGAATTGTCAATTTTCACTTCCGACTCGTCTATGCGGCGCTCCGCCCCTTTTCCAAAGAAAAAGTGCCTGTGACACTTCGAATTTTGTTGAAAGGTTCGACAAAATTCGAAGGCACAGTCACTTACTTAAATGCAAAACGTAGATCAATAATCAAAAATAGATACTTTAATTTAATAGACTTCTGTGTACATATCAGGACTTCCGAAACTTTGATTTTGAGGAGTAAAGACACTGACAATTTTTTAAGCAATATTCCCTTATTCTAGCTTTTAAATTCCCCTAAAAAACTGCCTCTATTTATGATACGGTTCACCGTATTGTAACCAAATGAGGTTTTTAGATAATTGGTAATAAAGGGTTTACCTCTCAAAAATACTTTATGGTATGATGTTTAGGTTGTGTATCTACAATGTGACACATTTACATTCATCTAAGAAAAGAGATATTTATGCATACTACAAAATTATCCAAGCGACACTGGTTGCTCATCTTAACACTCACTTTATTAACATTTGTTCTCGGAACAAGCGAATTTGTTATTGTCGGAATCTTAACCGATATTTCCTCAAGCCTTCATATGACAAATGCAAAAGCAGGCACTCTTGTTTCTGCGTTTGCGATTACGTTTGCCATCGCCACACCCCTCGTGATGTCAGCAACAAGTCATTTTCCAAAGCGTAAATGGATGTTGTTTTTGCTAGGGGCTTTTATCATCCTGAATGGTTTGTGCGTAATTTCGACGAGCTACATCATGTTACTTGCACTTCGGATTATAACGGCGATTGTAACAGGAGTATTAATCTCTCTAGCCATGATAGTTGCAAGTGAAACCATGCCGATCGAAAAACGCGGACTTGCTATATCATTCGTTTTCGGTGGTTTCACACTAGCAAATGTCGTTGGAGTGCCAATTGGTACTGTCATAGCTGAATGGTACGGCTGGAATGCCACTTTCATGTTAACTACTTTCCTAGGAGGATTGGCGTTTTTGGCATCCTACTTCGTCTTGCCTAATAAGCTCAGCCAATTACGCAGTTCGATACGGGATCAGTTTTCTTTATTGACTAATCCACGAATTTTGATGGCCTTTTTCATTCCTGCTCTTGGATTTGGTGCAACTTATGCCGTCTTTACATACCTTGTTCCTATCTTGAAGGGAATGGGAGCACCAAATCAATCAATTAGTATAATCTTATTTGGTTACGGATGTATCTCAATTTTCAGCAACATCCTCGCCGGTAAAATTGCCAGCCATAATGCAATCGGCCGCCTTCGGTTTGTTTTTCTCATGCAAGCAATTGTCCTGATAAGTTTATTTTGGACGACCAATCATTTTATTATAGGACTTGCAAACATTGGCTTGATGTCGTTAGTGGCCATCCTCTTAACAACATCTACCCAGCTTTATTTAATTGATCTTGCCAGAATTTATCAGCCAAAAGCAACAGGACTCGCTGCTTCACTTATGCCGGTGGCAAGCAATGTAGGGATCGCTTTCGGTTCAGCATTAGGCGGAGTGGTGTACCATCAAGGAAATTTAATGAATGTCACATGGGTTGGCGGGGTAGTTGCAGTCTGTGCAAGCCTGCTAACTTTCTTTAGTCATCTTTTAGATCAAAAACAAAAGAAAACAGCATAAGAGGGAACCATCAATGTCTTGGCAAAGGGGAAGGTTGTTCTTAAAATCATATCGGGGTAATTAATTCGTACTTTGAAATATTTCCATTTTTTGAAAACAAAAACCTCACATAGATTCTCCATAGTGAATCTATGTGAGGTTTAAAAAAGTGCCCCAAAAATATGAATTTTGGGGCACCTACTATTTTTCAAGACTTATTATCTAAACTTGCAAACACTTTGTGAATTTCATTATAAAGATGTTTCCAACTTTCGGATGTGCTTGCAAGTTCACTTAAACTATTCATGTAAAGCTTAATAATAAACTTTCCAAGCTTACTGCTGGGAGTGGTCTCAAGCGTATTCATGATCTGCTGCAATCTTTCATTCATAACTTTGACAGTTTCCACTTCAAATTCATCGTTAGTATAAACATATGCGGCATGTTGATACGCATCTTTAAGATCAAAAGGTGCAGTTAATATATAAACAATGGAAGAAACAATTGATTCAACAAATTGTGGCTTGCTTTCCATGATTTCCGTTGAAACTTGGTTTAAAACAACAGTTTCTAATTTATTGATTACTTCTGACATTTTATTTGCACCCCACTTTATATAAATTTTTGAACTTTGTTTTCTAGGCTAAAATAACCACGCATGGTAAAAAGAAAATACTTTAGCAACCTTCAAATTTCATCATGATTATACAAAAAACTACGCGACTTTTATACTATTTAAAAAAATAATTTCAGCTGGGGTATGGTTCTACCACTTTAAGTAAGCACGTAATTCAAGGTCAATTCAAAAAAACACCCTTCTCGGCAACTAAAGCAAAACAGGGCCTTACTATTAGTGCATGCGATCTAAAGCTTGATAGTCTTTCATATATGGACCATTATCCGCTACGACTGAATGGTACAGCGCTTTAATGGCTAAATTTTTCTCTAAGCCCATTTCAACTTTTATCTTCTTTAGTTCATCATGCAATTCACGGTGCTCATTTATTAATTTTGTCATGATTATTTTACTATATTTCATCTTGTCACATCCCTACTGCATTATTTTTATAAATAAGAGCTTTAAATAGTTAAATTCAGGAAAGTTGTATGGTATGGTAAAATCCCATAGTAACTGATTCTCTTCTAAAATTTTGTATAGTGTATTCGTTTGAAACCGCCTCTATTTATGATACGGTTCCCCCCTAATAATCCGAAATACCCGATACACTTGCTCTACCAACACCAACCTCATCAGCTGATGTGGAAATGTCATCTTTGAAAAGGATAAACTTTCATTAGCTCTCGACATTACTTCTGAGCTTAATCCAAGAGATCCACCAATCACAAACGCGATTTTACTCTTCCCATATGTCGCTAGCTTGTCCAACCCATCTGCTAACTCTTCAGAGGTTTTCATTTTCCCCTCAATCGCCAAAGCAATCACATGTGTATCTTGGTTGATTTTCGCTAAAATTCGTTCTCCTTCTTTTTGTTTTACTTGCTCCATTTCGGTTTCGCTTAGGACTTCAGGTGCTTTTTCGTCTGGTACTTCAATGATTTCCACCTTTGCATAAGCTGTTAAGCGCTTTAAATATTCATCGATTCCTTGTTTCAAATATTTTTCTTTTAGTTTTCCGACTGTGATAATTGAGATATTCACAATTCATCCCCACTTTACAAACAGATTACAAACAAGATATCCACAACACTTATCCACATATCCACAAAATCTATCCACATTTTGTATAGGAATATTCGTTCCCCACAATATATATAATTATATTCACAGTTGTGGATAAGTTATTCCTTGCAAGGATAACATCATAATTTAACAAGATTAAATGGAATTCATATTCTTTTCCTCTGGCTCATTTCCTATTATCCACACCCAATCATAACATAAGAAATGCGCAGCCGCCTTACTCGTCTGCTGCCTATAGGCGTCGAAGCAATACAGAGTCTATACTTGATATTTGAGATAAAATCCTTACTTACTTATCTCTAAAAAATAATCCACAAAAAAATGCAGGAGAATATTTATCCCCTGCATTTTTGATTTATTCACATGTTATTACATTCTTGATTCATTCGTTAACTTTAATGTTACCTCTTTAAGTTTACCGCTTCGGTAAAACTTCACTGTCAACGTATCTCCAGGTTTTTTCTTTGTATACAAGTATTTTCTTAATTCAAGAATATTACTTACCTTCTGTCCATCTAATGCAGTAATTACGTCTAGCTCTTTTAATCCTGCAGTAGCTGCTGGTGAATTTGGTACAACTGATTGAATCATTACTCCATCAGTCACATTGGTTGGTAAATGTAATGTTTCTTGTTGGTGATATGATGGAATATCACTAACATCTTGCAATTGCACACCCATTGAAGGTCTAACGATTTTTCCATATTTTTCGAGATCATTGATAACAGGCTCTACAGAGTTAATTGGAATGGAGAACCCAATGCCTTCAACAGCTTCTTGCGCAATTTTCATGGAATTAATTCCAACTACTTGCCCTGCGACATTAATTAGGGCACCACCACTGTTTCCTGGGTTAATAGCAGCATCTGTTTGAATAACTTCTGCTTCCCAATCCTCGACACCATCATTATTGATATCTACCGGTACAGTACGATTAATTCCTGAAACAACTCCTTGTGTTACAGAACCTGCAAATTGTTCCCCTAATGGATTACCGATAGCAACAACTGGTTCACCTAATTTTAGCTTATCAGAATTGCCAAATTGGGCAACATCTGTTACTTTGGAACCATCAATCTCTACTACTGCTAGATCGGTCCATACATCACTGCCTAATAATTTTGCTGGCAGCTTCGTTCCGTTTGCTAGTGTAACCTCAAGATGGTCTGCACCTTCAACAACATGATTATTCGTTACGATAAATGCTTTCCCATTTTCCTTTTTATAAATGACACCTGAGCCAGATCCCGCTTCTTGTTCGGATCCTTTTTTACCACTTGACTGACCATCCTGTTGTGACCAAAAATCTTGTGATTGGATATTAGATATACCTACTACCGCATCTTCTACCTTCGATACTGCTTTTGTTATATCTGTTGTGACATTTACCGATACATTTTTACCTGGAACATTATTATTGCTATTGAATGAATTTGGAGTAATATTTTGCTGATTGCTTTGATTTGTACCGGTTCCACTAATATTAGGAAAGACTAGCATAACGATAAGTGCACCAATCACTACGCCAACTAAGCTTGAAAGCAGATAACCAGCTCTACTCCCCTTTTCCTTGCGATAACGGCTTTGACCTTGATCGTCTTGATCATAATAACCCATATCCATCATTCCTTTCTCCAAAGGTCGGCTCATATTATTTTACCTATATATGCTAATATTATAATCAGGATTTATTAAAAAATAATTAAAACCTTATAAGAATTACCAACTGAATAATTTAAAAAATTATAAAAAAAGATGGAGATAAAAACCTATTGTTTTACACCTCCATCTTATTTATTCCCCAAAACTACTATACTCGTAAACATATTTTTCTAAACTGCCGTTAATGGAGTAGGAATCTTTGGGTCTGTATCAAATAAATCAAAAGACTCTCCAACTACCAAACCTCTTGATTCTAATGTTTGCGCTACACTCATTCTTGCTAGATCTTTTAAATTATTATCCAGGCTTAAATGGGCTAAGTATATTCTCTTCGTCTTGTCTCCTATGCAATCGCTCATGGCAACGGCTGCATCCTCATTGGAAACATGACCGACATCACTTAATATACGTCTTTTTATATTCCATGGATATTTGCCCATCCTAAGCATTTGTACGTCATGATTACTCTCAAATATATACACATTGGCATTTGCAATAATACCTTTCATTCGATCGCTCACATAGCCTGTATCTGTAATTAATACTATTTTTTTATTATCTTGATGAAAGACATAAAACATTGGTTCTGCGGCGTCATGGGATACTCCAAACGATTCAATGCTTAGCCCACCAAACGATTTTACAGTTTCCATTTCAAAGTTGAACTTTTGTTCTACCGGTACTTCGCCGATCAAACCTTCCATTGCTGACCATGTTTTCTGATTTGCATAGACTGGCAATTGATACTTTCTAGCTAAAATACCGACACCTTTAATATGATCACTGTGCTCATGTGTAACAAGTATTCCATCTAAATTCTCGAGTTTGCGATCAATTTTTTGAAACAAGGATTCCATTTGACGCCCACTGAAGCCAGCATCTACTAAAAATGAATGTTCATCTGTTTCAACATATATCGCATTTCCTGTGCTTCCACTGGCAAGCACACTAAAATGCAAGCTCATTTAATTCACTCCTGTTTTAAAAATCTCCGGGTTCGTTTTGTTTCGCCTTCATGTCGCCATTTAAATTCAGCTTGTCCTTTAATTGGGTATCGTCATTCGAATCTGAGTTAAAATTATTGTTATCATTCATAGGGAAAATTTGGCCTTCAAATGCATCCACGTAAAATTCCTCTGTTTCCCCTTTATTCTCCACCGTAAAATGCCAAGTTGGCACTAGTAGTTGTAATTCAGATGACTGGATTCGAGTATAATAGCCTAATTCAGGTGTTAAGATCTTGCTTTTCCTTTTTAACATACCTTTATTATGAAGGGTATCTATGGCTTTAATTGCGGGTAAAACATCCCCTTCTTTAACCTCATCACCCATATTTAATAAAGTTTGTTCATATGAAACAATTTGATTTTGGTCATTTAAATAAAAGATAATCTGCCCATTAATATTTTTAAAAATAAATTTATCTTTATATGTTTGGTAATAAATAATTTGCTTCAAATCCTTATCGTATTTCCAAAACGAATATTGGTCACTGTACAAAATATTTTCCTTCAAAATCTTATCCATAGTAGTCTTATCTATCGGACCACTAATCTTAATAGGCTTGTTAAAATAAGAGGTTATATCCGTCCCATCATTAGTAAGTAGTGCAGATTGTTTATCAAGTTTCTTCAGATCTTTATTTGCGAATACCTTAGATTCGGCCCTTACATACTGACTAGTAATTTTTTCTTTTGGAAGAGGGTCATATGTAATTTCATCCGCTTTTAATCTTTCTGCATCTGAAGCATTTTGAATGACAGCTATTTGGCTTTTTGAATATTTATTAAAAAGCTGTGTCGCTAAAAAAAGGTCGAGTATTAGAAAAACGATAATAAACATCGTTTTTGTTTTATTCCATTCCATTTTGAACCCTCCCTATCTCTGAGGCTTGAGTCCAAGTACCTTCATAGAGACAATACCATGTTGGTTCAAAGGATAGAATTTCTGAGCTTTTAGGGACCTTTTGTAATTTATAACCTATAGCAAGATCCTGGATACCATTCTTTTGGATATGTGGATTAGCTAATAAATCTTTTAATTCCTCTTTTCCAGGCTTTAGAGTTATTTTAGATGAACTAAATCTCGCCTCACGAGATACATATGGCCGTTGATACTGATAAATATCATTATCGCCCCAGAATTGTTGTATTTCTGCCATTTCATCAGAATTAAAAACAGGATATCCATCCATATACAACCGGAAAATAACCTCATGACTATTATTATCTAAATTAAAATATCGGTATTTGTCTGTCCAACCGCCATGATCATTCACAAAATCAATACTTTGTTTTAATAGAGTTCTTGGATCAGAGTTGTAACGTAAATTCTCTGCAGGATTTACAAAAAGAAGCATATAATTATTTAAATCAGCTTTCATATAACTAGTAGTATTGATATATTCAATTTTATCTTTCGATTCACTTTTTTGAACGGAATTTGGGTCACTAAATAAGTTCCTTTTAAATTTTTCCAATTCATCTTTATTAACAAAGTATTCATACTCGAACATATCAGTAGATGATTTTGGTAAAAAGGTATAATGATTATTCCCCAACTCAACGGACTCATATGGTTCGTATGCACTTTGCTCTTGTTTCGTTCTATTTAAAAAAGATTGAATTTCGTTTGTACTCACGGATGATCCAGCTATTTTTTTGTTTTCCGTATCAATAAAGAAAATATTTTTTTCCTTTTGGGTTCCTTTTTCAAAATCAATTATGATTCGATCAAAGTATACGTTCGAAGTCTGCTTTTTATTGATTTGAAGAATTCCTTTATAGACTTCAAATGGAACCCGATTTGGAAAATCAATTTCCATATGATTATTTTCTTGTATGAAATAGCGAAGTTCATTTTCACTTAATGTTTTTTCAGTTCCTATATCAAAAAAATGCCAGCTTTGGATCTCATTAATAACACGATCTACTTCTCCCTCATTAACGGTTCCTAGGTGAATATGATTTTGATGTAGCAAAATTTTATTAGGCTTGATTATCTCCTGAATTTTTCTTGTATCTGATATAGGCGAATTGGTTACATCTTGTTTAATGGTTTCATAACTCGGTTTATACGTCCAAATAGACCAAGTTAAAAAAATACTTCCACCAACTAATAGTGTTAAAATAATGGTTTTCAATGTTTCAAATTTCATGACCAATCATCCTCTAATGAACGGTCGAATGGAAGGGATATGCTAATTGTCGTCCCTTTTCCTTCAACACTTTTTGCAGATATTGTACCACCATGTGCTTCCACCATTTCCTTGGCAATAGCAAGTCCTAAACCAGTTCCCCCCATTTGACGTGTACGTGCCTTGTCAACACGGTAAAACCGTTCAAATATCTTCTTCAGTTTATCCTTTGGTATCCCTAAACCTTGGTCAGAAATACTTATTTCTATCGATTCTTCTTGGGCCTTCACTCTGAAAGTAATTTGCCCGCCTTCCGGTGAATATTTAATCGCATTTGAAATGATGTTATCCAAGATTTGAGTCATTTTGTCCTCATCCATCTCAACAAACAAGGATTCATTAGGGAGCTTACGTTTAAGCGTAATATGTTTTGGCTTTGTCATTTCAAAGCGATCAATAATATGATGGAAGAATTCGATAACGTTAATCCAATCTTTATTTAACGGATCGTCTTCTCTATCCATTTTGGAAAGCTTGAATAAATCATTTACCATGCGAATCATTCGTTCAGTTTCATTTTGGGTTACACCTAAAAAACGTGGTGCAATGTCATTATCCTTCCATGCACCTTCAGCAAGAGCTTCTAAATAACTTCTCATCGTCGTTAATGGTGTCCGCAATTCATGGGATACATTCGCTACAAATTCCCGGCGCTCCATATCAATCTTTTCCTGCTCTGTAATATCGTGAAGTACAATAATAAGACCACTAACAAAGCCAGTCTCACTTTGAATAACAGAAATATTTCCTCTTAATATATAAGGTTCTTCCTCTGTACTAAAATCCAAAATAATGGATTCCTGTTCATGTATCAAGTCTTCAAATGTATGGTCTTCCTCAATTCCTAATACTTTAACTAAGCTTTGAGAAAGGACTGTTTCACGTGAAACATCTAACATTTCTATGGCAGCGTCGTTAATTAGAATTACCTTTCCTCTTCGATCAGTAGCAATAACACCATCCGTCATATAGGACAAAACAGAGGTTAACTTTCTTCGCTCCGCCTCGGTAGTAGATTGGGCTTCTTGAAGTTTTTTCGTCATATGGTTAAACGAATAGGCCAATTGACCAATTTCATCATTCCCATATACCTTAACCTTTCGGGAAAAGTTACCTTTTGCCATTGCCAATGCTTGCCTTCTCATATCTGCAATTGGTCTAGTTATCGTCTGTGCCAAAACAATTCCAAGAATTGCGGTCAAAACCATCGCAATCGCAGTGCCCGTTGTAAAGATATTATTAATTTCATCTAATTGATTGTAAACTGATTCAATTTTTGTTACTAAATAAACATAGCCATATATTTTCCCATTTGGGTCAATGGGGGAGGTCAGTACCCATATTCTTTTTCCAGAAGAAGGATCAAAATAGACCTTATCCTGTTGTTCCTCTGTACTTATTGCTAACTTAGCCAATTCGTTGGTCATCTTTTGACCAACTAATCCTTGGTTATCCGAATCAGAAGTGCCTAAAATGACACTTCGATTATTAACCAACCTTACTTCCGCGATGTCATTACCGGTATATCCAGATAGAATCTTTTTTATTTTATATGGAGTATCTTGGTCTTCCTTATCTTTTAATACCTCTAAAAGACTATATTTTATCGTCTCTGTACGAAGTTCAATTGAATCCTTGAAATTTTTTACAAGTTTGTCCTCTAGCTTATTTACGAAGTAAACACCGATGATTTCCATCGCAAATAAGATTAATAAAAGATATATTAATACAAACTTTAAATGAATGGATTGTAGAAAGCTTACTTTTTTCATTACACTACTCCTGTTCAGGATTACGCAAGTAGTAACCTACTCCCCTTCTTGTTACGATCCATGCTGGATGGCTTGGGTTATCCTCCACTTTTTCACGAAGACGTCTAACCGTTACATCAACTGTTCTAACATCTCCATAATAATCGTAGCCCCAAACAGTTTGAAGCAGGTGTTCACGTGTCATTACTTGGCCGATATGTTTTGCTAAATAATAAAGAAGTTCAAACTCACGATGGGTCAATTCAATTGTTTCACCACGTTTTGACACAACATACGCATCAGGGTGAATTACAAGAGATCCAATACTAATTTCGCTATTTTCTTCCTCTTCATCTGTAGTTGGAACTGCTTGATGACGTCGTAGATTTGCCTTTACACGTGCAATTAATTCTCTTGTACTAAATGGCTTTGTAACATAGTCATCTGCCCCTAATTCCAACCCTAAAACCTTATCAATTTCAGAATCCTTTGCAGTTAACATAATAATCGGCAATTCGTATTTTTTTCTAACCTCTCTACATACTTCCATACCATCACGTTTCGGTATCATAATATCTAATATCAGAAGATCAGGTTGAACCTCTTCTACCATTTTTAATGCTTCTTCTCCGTCATATGCACAATAAATCGTATATCCTTCTTTTTGGAGATTGAATTGAAGAATATCTGCAATCGGTTTTTCATCATCCACCACTAATATTTTCTTTTCCATTTTTTTCTCTCCTCAAGATAAAGTAATTAATTAATCTATAATGAAACCGTCTCACGGGTTATTATCCTTACCAATAAGTGCGGATTTCTCCCAAAAAACGTGCTTATTAATAAAACATATTTACTTTAACATTACTTTTTCTATATTTTTGCTACAATTCCTCTATTTTAATGTATCATGTTATCACCTTTAATTCATCTTTTTCGCTAAAAATGCTTTTTCCATTTAAACCATCACTTGGATTAGAAGCGTAAATGCCAGTAGCTCGAAAAAAAATAATATCTCTAGATAATCTAGAGATATTAATAAGCTTTATCTTAAATATTGAAGGGGGTCTTTTAAGTTCCCATTTAAATGCACTTCAAAATGAAGATGAATACCTGATGCATCACCGGTTGCACCCATTACACCAATGCTCGATCCCTTTGAAACTGTTTGACCAACTGATACATTAATGGAGCTTAGATGTCCATATATAGTAACAAATCCATTACGATGATCAATTTCGATCATATTACCATATCCGCTATTATCCCATCCTGCTGACACAACAACTCCACTATCAGCGGCTCTAATTGTACGATCGTTAGGTCTTGCAATATCAATTCCTTTATGAAATTCCCCAGAACGGTATCCCATTCTACTTGAAATATAGCCTCCGTCTGTTGGCCATGCAAAAGTGCCTGATCCTCTCGAAGGAATTACTTTAGACCCTTTAATTACTATATATTTAATAGGTTTTTTTATAATATTTTCTTTTTTTACATCCTTCTTTGTTACATTTCCGTTTTCTTCAGTGACAATGTATGTAATAGCACTCTTTCCATTATGCCCTTTTTGTTTAATCTTTGTATCACCTTTTAACATTGATTTATCTTCGATTACTTCTCTTTTATATGAGATATTCTCTATTTTATAGGCTTCCTTTTTTACTATTACATGAACTAATGGATCATAGGCTGTAATCTCTAATTTCTGGCCAATTTTTAAGGAATCCTTTTTGATGCCAGGGTTCATCTGTAAAAGCTGTTTTTCTTTTAAGTGATGATCTTCCGCTATTTGCCCTAATACATCACCATCTTGAACCTTATATTTTTTTTCTTTTAATGTGCCTTTTAGCAAGTAATCAACTGCTTGATCTACTGTTAAGATCTTACTAGGATCAACTTCTTCCTCTTGTATTGAAACTTTTTCACCCAGACTAACGTCTAATATACGATATTGATTTTTTTTCAGTGGTGCTAGCTGATGCTCAGCATTTTTCTCTTTTTGAATAGCAGCAAGGTCTGCCTGAGATACATAATGTAACTTTATATTCTCTAATACTTGATTGGCATCTTGTTCAGTTTGAACAAAAACTATTGGTTTATTATCAATATAAATACCTGCCGCTCCAGCTTTTACATTAAATAATTCGGAAGCATTTTGCAGTGCTTCATCATCATCAGAAATAGGACGAAAGACTTGTTCTGGTATGTATTTAATGTCATTTATTATGTGTACTTGGTTCATTTTATATTGATTTTGAGCAATATGTATTTTTTCGTTTACTAGCGTTTGAATGATATCTTTATTAGAGACTGTGCCGATGTATTGTTGATTTATATAGACATGATAAACAGTTTTTATTTCTGTTTCTGCATTTGTAGAAATATTGGTGAAGGATAGTGTGAATATAAAGAATGCGGTAATCGCTGCTAACTTTAATAGATGCTTTCCATTAGTACTATTTAGTTTTGGAAAATTGGAAGTAAATCCCGTATTTATCCTTTTCCAATTCATAGTTAGCCCCCCTATACTATCATTCGGTTCTTTTATACTAGGTAAAAGTATTCAAAATATTAAACACTTTTATAAGATATCATAAAATGATAGATTTATAGGGTATTTTTTCATAATGTAACATAATTGTATAAATAGTTACAAAATTAGTTTAGTAATTACACTATTTTTGTAGGAATAAGTAGGGATATATCAAGGTG
Source organism: Heyndrickxia sp. FW510-T9 (assembly GCF_058781025.1). Lineage (NCBI taxonomy): Bacteria > Bacillati > Bacillota > Bacilli > Caryophanales > Bacillaceae > Heyndrickxia > Heyndrickxia sp. FW510-T9. Next base: position 148,265 of record NZ_JBYSWK010000006.1, read on the forward strand.
TGAATGGGATTATCATCCTATTTTTTAATGTATTGAACAGGATTGGTTTGTGTAATATTTCCCATTAAATATTACAGTAGAATTACAAATTTAGAGAATATAAAAAAGCACCGCGAGAGTCATTGTCGTCGCAGTGCTTTTTGGTAAGTGGCTCGGGACGGAATCGAACCGCCGACACAAGGATTTTCAGTCCTTTGCTCTACCGACTGAGCTACCGAGCCATAATTGTATTAATTTCCTAAATATAGATTGTAATCGCCTTCGTCCAGCTTTCAGTAAGCTTAATCAAGTTGTGACTCAAGCTGTACGCTGATGTATTGCTTCGTAGCGTATTCGGACGTGCTCTACCGACTGAGCTACCGAGCTGTAATATTCAGAAATATTATCTCTGAAATATGTATTAAAAATGGCGGTCCGGACGGGACTCGAACCCGCGACCTCCTGCGTGACAGGCAGGCATTCTAACCAACTGAAC